>CAKZVG010000250.1 GCA_937921835.1 uncultured Bryobacteraceae bacterium
GGCGGCGCGCGCGGCGCACCTGGGCAATCTCGCCTACCGGCGCGGCGCGCGGGTGAGCGCATGACGTACCCGCGGGCCGCGCTGGTCTGGCTGGCGTTGCTGGTGGGCGCGGTCGCCAACGGGATGCTGCGCGAAGCCGCCATCACGCCGCGGCTGGGTGAGTTGCGCGCGCACCAGGTCTCCTGCTTCACGGCCATCGCGCTGTTCGCGGCGATCGTCTGGCTGGCCGCCCGCCGGGCGCCGTTCGCCTCGTCCGGCCAAGCCTGGAAGGTGGGCGCGTTGTGGGCCGCATCGACGGTGCTGTTCGAATTCGCGTTCGGCCGTTTCGCGCGCGGCCTCGATTGGGGGCGGCTGTTGGGCGATTACGCCGTCTGGCGCGGCCGCCTTTGGCCGCTGGTTCTGGCCGCTGTCTGGGTGCTGCCGCCGCTGGTTCACGGACTCCAGGCGCGCTGGCTTCGCGGCCGGGAATCGGTCAGGATATAGAGCGGAGGATACATGACGGCCCTATCACCAACGGAAGCGCCGGTTCACGAGTTCACCGTGCGGATCGAACAGGTCGAGGACTTCGAGTACCGGGTGCGCTTCGACAAGGAGCAGCACGAAACGCTGCGGCTCGACGAACCGGAACCTCTTGGGAAGGACCGCGCGCCGAACGCCTCGCGCATCCTGGCCGCGGCGGTCGGCAATTGCCTCGCCGCCAGCCTGCTGTTCTGCCTGCGCAAGTCGCGGATCGAGCCGCGCGGCATGAAAGCCGAGGCGCGGGTGCGCATCGTCCGTAACGAGCGGGGACGGTTGCGCGTCGGCAAGATCACCGTTGAGATCGATCCGGGCCTGACCGAGGAGGACCGCGAGCGTGCGGCCCGCTGCGTGACGCTGTTCGAGGATTTCTGCGTGGTGACCCAGAGCGTGCGGCAGGGGTTGGACGTCGAGGTGTCCGTGAAGGGCTTCCCGCCCGCCGAGAGCGCCGCATGAAGGCGCTGGCCTGTTTGCTGGTGTTGGCCGCGGGGGCGCTCGCGCAGCGGAACACGCGGCTTGAGGAACTGGACCTGTCGAAGGTCGAATCGCCGGCGCCGCCGCTCGGCTATCCCGCGGCCGCCGCGCGCTCGGTGGTGGGCACGCCGCTCAAGGTGAACGGCGTGGTCTATGCGCACGGCGCCGGGCTGCATTCGGGTAGCACCATGGTGATTGATCTGGGCGGCGAGGCGGAGCGGTTCGAGGCTCTGGCGGCGGTGGACGACGCACGCACCGCGTTGCCCAAGCCGCTCCCCGGTTCGGCGATTCCGCGCGGACTCGAGATGCACCCCGGAACGGGACGGGTGGCTTTGTGGGTGGACGGCCGGCCCGCGGCCGACACGGGCGTGATGCGGCGTGGCGAAGCGCCCAAGCCGCTGGCGGCCGATCTGCGCGGCGCGCGCCGGCTGACCATCGTGGTCACCGATGGCGGTCGCTGGCCCTACAACAACCCGGTCGACCTGCTGAACGCGGTGATCAAATCCAGGGCCCAGCCTGCCGCCGTGGCCGTGCCGCGCGAACCCGCGCCCGCGATCCCGCGTGGCGACGGACCGCGCCCGAAGCTTCATGGCGCGCGTGTGACGGGCGCCTCGGTGGGCAAGCCGTTTCTGTACCGCATCCCCGCCAGCGGCGAGGGCCCGCTGCGTTTCTCGGCCGCGAACCTCCCGGCGGGACTCAAGCTGGATCCCGCCACGGGCATCGTGAGCGGCGCCCTGAAGTCCGCCGGCCGGACCCGCGTGCGCGTGACGGCCGCCTCGCGTCTTGGAAAGGACAGCCGGGACCTTGAGATCGTGGGGGGCGACCGCCCGCTGGCGCTGACGCCGCCGCTCGGCTGGAACTCCTGGAACGTCTGGGCGCGCGCCGTCGACGATCAGAAGATCCGCCAGGCGGCCGAGTGGATGGTGAAGTCCGGTCTGGCATCTTATGGTTACGCCTACATCGGCATTGACGACGCCTGGATGGGCACGCGCGGCCCGGACGGCCGGATCCGGCCGGATCCCGCCAGGTTCCCCGACATGAAAGCGCTGGCGGACTACGTCCACTCCCTGGGGCTGAAGATCGGCATTTACTCCTCGCCCGGCCCCAAGACCTGCCAGCAGCTTGAAGGAAGTTACCAGCATGAGAAGCAGGATGCCGAAACTTATGCGGAATGGGGAATGGACTTACTCAAATACGATCTCTGCTCTTACAGCCAGATGCTCGGCAAGTCGGCTTCCGCCGAGGAGGAGAAAAAGCCGTTCCGCGTGATGTACGACGCCCTGTGCCCGCTTTCGCGCGACATCGTCTATAGCCTGTGCCAGTACGGCCGCGCCAGGGTGTGGGAGTGGGGACCCGAGGTGGGCGGCCAGATGTGGCGCACCACGGGCGACATCCGCGATTCCTGGGACAGCATGTCGGAGATCGGCTTCGGCCAGGCGGGACTGGAGAAGTGGGCCCGCCCGGGACACTGGAACGATACCGACATGATGGTCCTGGGCCACGTGGGATGGGGCGTGGAACTGCACAAGAGCCGCCTGACGCCGCACGAGGAGATGGTGCACGTCGGGCTTTGGACGTTGCTCGCCGCGCCGGTCCTGCTCGGCTGCGATCTGTCGCGGCTTGACCCGTTCACGCTGGCGCTGCTGACCAACAGCGAGGTCATCGACATCCACCAGGATCCACTCGGCAGACAGGCCGGCCGGGTTTGGAAGGACGGGCTGCTCGAAGGATGGGCGCGCCCGCTCGAAGGCGGCGATACCGCCATCGGCTTGTTCAACCGCGGCAGCGAGGCCGCCCGGATCGCGATGCCCGCGCGGGCGGCGGGGCTATCCGGAACGCTGGCCGTGCGCGACGTCTGGATGCGCAAGGACCTTGGAACCATGGAATCCGTGATCACGGCGCGGGTGCCCGCGCATGGCATGGCTTTCTATCGCGTCCGGCCCGCGCGCGGCGGGCGGTAGCGGGGCGGCATTCAGTTCTTGCCGTACCAGCCGCGGTCCCAGGGGTGCGCGAGCGTGGGCGGGTTCTTATAGCGGGCCATCTTGAACTCCAGGCGCGAGCCGGCGCCCGGCTCCAGCCGCACCGTCAGGACCGGCGAGTTGACCGGCGTAGTCCTGCCCTCGGCGGCGACCGACTCGAATTGGTGCTCGCCGAAGCCGCCCGCCTGCACCACGACGGTGCGCGGCTCCACCGGGCTCAGGTTGACCAGCGCCAGCGTGGCGGCCCCGGCGGACAGCTTCTCGACCAGGGCGCCGACGTCCTCGGGCAGTCCCGCGCGCCGCCGGACCGGGTCGAAGTAACGGAAGCGGCTGTGCAACTGCCAGATCCGCCCGTTCGCGAAATAGCCGCCGAGGGTCAGATTGACCAGCGCGTTGGTGGCTGGCGGCACAATGCCGAGCAGGTAGTCGGCCAGGCGCGTGTCGGGGCTGGTGGGATCCTGCCGCATCAACTCCATCCTGCGGCGCACGTGCGCGAAGTCGGCTTCGAGCGCCTTCACCGGGTACTCCGGATCCTGGCCTTCGAGAAACGCGATCCAACCCTTGATTGGCACGCGCTCCAGGTCGGAGCGTTTCATCGACCACAGATAGATCTCGGTCAGGCGGTCGCCGTAAGGCTCCTCGGCGTACTCGTACCATTGCGGCGCGCCGTTGTACTTATAGCCGCGGGGGTCGCCGTACATCCTGGGAAGCAGAACTTTTCCGTTTTCGACCCTTTTCTGCGCGTAGATGTTGTCCATCTGGCGGCGCAGGACGTCGACGTAACCCTGATCGCCGGTCAGCAGCAGCGCGTTGGCGAAGCCCAGCCAGGAGGCCGCCGTCAGGTAGTTGCGGTGCGCGATCTTTTCGATTTCGCCGTCGAAGATGGTGAAGTTCCAGCCGTAGGTGCCTTTCCACCACTGCCCGTTGTGTTCCCCGCCGGGCTTGCCGTCCAGGCCGACGTTACTGGGGATGTTGCCGCCGCAAGCCGCCGTGCGCTCCTTCCAGGCGGCAACATATTCGAGCACCCAGTCGCGGTATTTCTTCTCGTGGGTCAGCATCCAGGCATTAATGCCCAGGTTGGTGGCGGCCAAGTTGAGGAAGTTATCGCCCACGCTATCGAGATACTCGGTGCAGTGCGCCAGCATTTTCGGGTAGTAGGTCTTCATGTCCAGCAGCCTGGAGCGTCCGGCGGGGTTGTGCAGCAGGTGGAAGCTGCCGGGCACGGGATCGCCCACCCAGTCATAGACCGTGGCGCGGCGCAGCATAGGGCCCTTGCTGCCGTTCCAGATGCTCTTGATGAGGCGCTTTTCCGGGTCGTAGTTGGGCGCTTCCGGGTCTTCGTTCATGTACATTCCGGCGAAGCGCTTCATGCGCTCGCGGTAGAGTTCGTTGTTCGGTTCCGACAGACCGAGCAGGAAGAACGCGCGCATGCCTTCGCCGGTGTGGAACCAGTCCGACTGGGTAATGAACTCCTTGTAGTAGGCCCCGTTCTCGGCCAGCGGGGTGAGTTTCGTCCGCAGCTCGTTGTACTGCTTCCAGTGGCCCTCCTGGGCTTTCTTGTAAAGTTCCAGGACCTTGTCCGAGCCGCCCAGGGCATGCAGCAGCGTCCAGTTGAAGAAGGTTTCGATGGCGTCGTCGGGGCCGTCCAGCGTGCCCCAGCGCGGGGTGTGCAGCAGGTAGCCGCGCTCGTCCAGGTACTTCTCGGCGAAGCGTTCGCACGCCTGCGAGTTGTAGCGGAGGAGTTCGCGTTCGAGCAAGGCCCAGGCGGGCGGGGCCATCGGCGACTTGATGGTGACGGCCACGCCGGCCGCGGATGCCGGGATCGCAGCCATGGCCGCCAGGATCGGGAGAAGCCGGAGTTCGCGCATGGGCATATCATATGACCGGAGCCCGGCGCCGCGCTTGTTCAACCCTGGCGAAACCGGCCGCCGGGCCCGCCTGGGACGAAAAAGCACCCGAACTCGAATGGCATTGATTGACATTCATCTTCGGGTTACACTAATTCCATTACAACGAACCAGGGGAAAGGGTTCGAACGCCAGGCTGGCGTCGCGGGGCGCTCCGTCAGGGCCTTCCTCTGATTCCCGATCCTTCAACCAGGAGAGATTCTATGAGGTTTAAATGGACAGTGCTGTTTCTGTTGGCATTGGCGATCCTGGCAGCCTCCGCTGCCGGCCAGACCATTTACGGTTCGCTGAGCGGCACCGTGTACGACGCCTCCGGCGCGGTGATCCCCAACGCGCGCGTCACCGTCAAGAGCCTTGATACGGGAATCGCGCGCCAGCTCTCGGCCGACGGGGAGGGATTCTGGCGGGCGCCCTCGCTCCAGCCGGGCCGCTATTCGGTCGAGGCCGGCGCGCCCAGCTTCGAAACCATGATGCGCGCTCCGCTGGTGGTGGAAGCTGCGGTCGAGCGCCGGGTGGACCTTTCCCTCAAGCCCAGCGCGACCTCGGAGGTGGTCATCGTTACCGAGGAGGCGCCGCTGATCGAATCCACCCGCGCCCAGCTCAGCCGGGGCGTGGAAGTGCGCCGCATCCTCGAGTTGCCCGGCGGCAATACTCAAGCCGGGCTGGCGCTGCTCCAGCCGGGAGCGGCGCCCAACGACCAGGGCCGCCCGGGCTCCGGCTTCGTGATCAATGGCGCCCGCACCCGCTCGAACAATTTCATGATCGACGGCGCCAACAACAACGACCAGTCGCTCATGATCCCGCGCCAGAACGTCGCCGCGGAGACGCTGGGCGAATTCCGCATCATCACCAACAATTTCTCCGCCGAATTCGGCCGCAACGCCGGATCGGTGGTGCAGCAGGTGACCAAATCGGGAACCAATGAGTTGCACGGGATCGCCCGCTGGTCCTGGCTGGGCAATGGCCTGGACGCGCTCACCACCGGGCAGCAGCGGACTTTCAACGCGCAGAAGGCGGCCGGCTTATCCGACTACCACGCGCTGCGGCGGGCGCGCGGCGTCTTGGTGCGGAATCAGTTCCTGCTGAGCGGCGGCGGACCGATTGTGCGCAACCGGGCGTTTTTCTACTCCTCTTACGACCTCGACCGGCGGCGCAGCACCGCCATGCCCATCGCCACCACCTTCAGCCCGGAGGCTTACCAGCTTCTCGAACAGAACAGAGCACTTTTCGCGCCCGGCGCGGTAGACTTTCTGAAGAACAACTACCCGGTCGCCAACGACCCCACTTCGCAGGGCAGCGTCTCCATCCGCCTGCCGGACGGCCGCACGCTGACCCTGCCCCGCCAGCAGTACAGCCGCGGCGCGGGCACCGCGCTGTCCTACGCCCGCGACATCCATCGGGGCCTGATGAAGGTGGATACCAAGCTGACCGACAAGGACAATCTCTCGGTCCGCCACCTGATCGACCACAGCGAGGACCCCGGCACGCCGGCCTCGCTGGCGGTCAACCAGGTGGGAACCTATTCGCGCAACCAGAACGCCGCGCTGAACCACGTGCGGGTCTGGGCGCCCACCGTCAACAGCGAGGCCCGGCTGGTCTACAGCCGCCGCAACTACCGGGTGATCGAGAACATGCCGGCGCAGTTCTCCATCGCCGGATCGGGCCTGCCCACGATCGGCAACCAAAACTACCCGCAGTACCGCACCGACAATCTGTATGAAGCCACCAACAACTGGTACTGGATGCGCGGGCGCCACACCATCCGGTTCGGCGGCAACTACATGCAATACCGGCTGAATTCCTTCTTCGCGCCCTCGCTGCGGGGGGTCATCTCCTATCCCAGTCTGGAAGACTACCTGTTCGACCGGCGGGGCGAGTTCGCCCAGTACGCGGGCACGGGCTCGACGCCGGCCCGGACGCACGAGTTCCAGGGTTTCGTCGGCGACGACTGGCGCGTCACGGGCTCGCTGTCGCTCAACCTCGGCGTACGCTACGAATACACCAGCGCGCCTTTCGGCTTTTTCTCCAACGCCAAGCCCGATATCAACAACTGGGCGCCGCGTTTCGGCTTCGCCTGGGCGCCGCGGGCCTCCGACGGCCTGTTGGGGATGCTCTCCGGCAACGGGAAACTGGCCGTGCGCGGCGGCTACGCCATCTCCTACGACCAGGTGTTCCAGAACATCCTGCTGAACAACGCGCGCAACTTCCCGCGCGGCGTCAGCGTGTCCCAGACCAACCTGATGGGCGCCCAGCTTTGGGATCCCGCCAAACGCCCCGCTCCTCCCACGCCCGAAGACTATATCCGGCAGGGCCGGGATCCGAATCTTTTGAACGTCCGTCTGTTCTCGCCCGACAAGCGCATCGGCCAGCCCTACGGCCAGCAGTATTCGTTCGGCTTCGAACGCCAGTTCCTGTCCAACTACGTGTTCAAGCTTTTCTACGTGGGCACGCGCGGCATCCGGCTGATCCGGGAAACCGAGTCCAACATCGGCTTTTACAAGGCTGCCGTGGACGCCAACCCGGCGGTGTACGCGGGCATTCTTCCCGGGCTGAAAGCGACGACGGTATCCGGGCAGGCGGCTTTCCGGCGCGACCCGAGCCGCGGATCGATTCTGGTCGGCGACGGCTTCGGGCAGTCCACCTATCACTCGCTTCAGACCACTGTCGAGAAGCGCTTCTCGAATGGTCTCCAGTTCGAGGTCAATTACACCTGGAGTTCGTTCATCAACGACGCCGACGACATCCTGGGCGGGCAGGCCAACCGCACGCTGCCCTCGGTGCCCTTCAACTGGCGGCTGGACCGCGCCCGCTCGGGCTTCGATCAGCCGCACCGCATGGTGGCCAACTACATCTATGAGTTGCCATCCTTTGCCCGCTCTGGCCGCATCCTGGAGCGGTTCCTCGGCGGCTGGCAGATCAGCGGCATCACCACGCTGAACACCGGCTCGCCCTACAGCATCCTGAACGCCAACAACGCGCTGGGGATTTTGCCCGGCCAGATTTCCACCGTGCACCTTTCGCAGCGCGGCGGCTACAATCCGTCCGGGGCGCCCGGAACCGGCACGGCGCCGAACGTCACCAACCCGCGCTGGATCGCCTATCCGGCCAACTCGGCGCTGATCGGCGCGGGCGCCAACACCGAGCGTCTCGGCAATACCTACAACTTCGACATGGCACTCGGCAAGCGGATCCGGACGTTTTCCGAATCGCAGTCGCTTCAGTTGCGCTGGGAGGTGTTCAACGTCTTCAACCACCGCAACTTCAACGTCATTCCGGCGAACACGGTGAGCAACAACACCTCGCCGCAGACCTTCCAGAACCTCGGCTTCACCAACGTCGCGGGCCGGGAAATGCAGGTCGGCGTGCGCTACGTCTGGTAGTCCTCCGGGAGGCGGGCGGACATCCGGCGCCGCCCGCCCGTCCCCTCCCGCCAGCCGCCGCCGCTCCGCGCTACGCGGGCGAACAACGGACCGCAAGCGGAGAGCCCGGGCGCGGCAGGGATGGCGGCGCGTCTGCTATAACCGGAGTAGCGGTTCTCAGGCACCCACATGGAAAACGTCCTGGCGATCCTGTTGGCAGGAGGGGCAGGCGAACGGCTCTACCCTCTCACCCGCAACCTCGCCAAACCGGCGGTGCCTTTCGGCGGCGTCTACCGCATCATCGACTTCACCCTCTCGAACTGCATCAACTCCGACATCCGGCGCATCCTGGTTTTGACGCAGTACAAGGCGCTCGAATTGACCCGCCACCTCCGCGAAGGCTGGAACATCCTTTCCGGCGATCTGGGCGAATACATCGAACCGATTCCGCCCAT
>CAKZVG010000251.1 GCA_937921835.1 uncultured Bryobacteraceae bacterium
GCGAACTGAAGATCGCGGGCGCAACGGTATTCCGCGGCCTCGAGGGTTACGGAGAGAGCGCTGAACTGCACAAGGCGCACGTCGTGCGGCGCGACCGGCCGATTGTCATCGTCATCGTCGATTCCCCTGAGAACCTCGACCGCCTGATGCCGGCGGTCGAGGAGATGATGGACACCGGACTGCTGGCGATATCCGAGGTGGAAGTGATTCGGGTGCAGCGAAAAAAGGAAACCGGGCATGAGCCAGGCACTGCTTGACGGCCGCGGCGCCGCCTGCGAACGGTTGCCGCTGGCCGGTAGGCGCAAGGAAGTGGCCGCGCTCGCCAGCGCGCTGCGCCGCCGGCGTTCCTGTCTCATCCTCGGGCCGCCGGGGATCGGCAAGACACGGCTCCTCGAGGAGGCGTTGCGGCGCGCGCCACAACCCTCCGTGCGGGTGGAGAGCCCGCCGGCGCTGCACGAACTGCTGCAACGGCTGGCGCCGCCGGCGGAGCGCCGTTCCGGCAGCGTGGCGCTGAAGGGCGCGGTTCTCGCGGCCATGCGGGCTTCCCCGCGGGTCTTGATTGTTGAAGACCTGGCGGGCGCCGGCCCCCGAATGTACCGTTTCCTCCAGCAACTCTACTATCTGCCGGGCGTCTCTCTGGTTGTCACTGCCGTCTCGCGCGGCCGCCTGGGGCATCTGGGGAAGCTGCTCTGGGACCCGGCCGAGGAGATCGAACTGAAGCCGCTGGCGCCGCCCGACGCGGCGCGGCTGTTCGACGAAGCCGCGGCGCTCTACCGGTTGGAACGCCTGGATCTGGAGCCGTTCCGGCGCCAGGCGCTCGCCGCCGCGAAAGGCAACCCGGGCCAGATTCTCGCCATGTGCCGCATGGCGGGCCGCCACGAATACCAGTCCCGCGGACACATCCGGTTCGCGCCGCTTCGAATCGACTCACTGGCGGGGTTTGTCGCATGACTACGCCACCGGCGGCGGCCCCCGATCCGGAATCCGTGCTCGAAGCGCTCGACGCGGTGGAGCAGCTTTGCGGGCGTCACGAAATCGCGGCTCTCGAGGATTTCCTCGAAAGCTGCCGGAACTTCGCGCGCGACCAGACGCTGAACATCGCCGTGCTGGGACGCTTCAAGGCGGGCAAGAGCAGCTTCCTCAACCAGCTTCTCGGGCGGGCGATCCTGCCGGTGGGCGCGATTCCCGTCACCGCGGTGGTGACCGAAATCGAATGGGGCGCGCGCGAGCAGGCCGAGGTGATCTTTACGGACGGGCGCGCCGAACCGGCTCCGGTGGACAGCGTCGGCGAATACGTTTCCGAAAGCGGAAACCCGGGAAACGTCAAGGGGGTGGCCCGGGTGCGCGTCATGCTGCCCTCGATGGAGCGCTACCGCGGCATCCGCTTCGTCGACACGCCGGGCTTGGAGAGCGTGCTCGAGCACAACACGGACGCTTCCCGCGAGTGGCTCCCGAACGTGGGAATGGCGCTGGTGGCGGTGGGCGCCGATCCGCCGCTTTCGCGCCACGATATCGGCCTGATCCGGGAGCTTGGCCGCTACACGCCCAACATCGCGATTCTGCTCACCAAGGTCGATGTCCTCGGCGAGACCGAGCGGGGAGAGGTGCTGGAGTTCGTCCAACAGCAGCTTGCGCGCTATTGGCGGGGCGCCGTGCCGGTGTTTCCCTACTCGGTTCGGCCGGGTTTTGAGAGCCTGCGGGCGGCCCTCGAAGCAAAGCTTCTGGCCGAAGTCCGCTCCGGCGCGCGGGCGCAACACGCGGCGATCCTGCGCCACAAGCTCGATTCGTTGCTCGGCGAGTGCGCCGGATATCTCCAGGTGGCGCTCAGAGCCGCCGAATCGGCCGACTCCGAACGCGAGCAACTGCGCCGCAAGGTCCTCGGCGAGCAGACCATGATCGACGATACCCGGCTGGCGCTGAAGCTGATCGTGCGCCACGCCGCCGCGAACACCCGGCCGGCTTTCGAGGCGCTTTTGCGCGGCGACGAACTGCCGCTCCGGAACAAGCTGCAAGAGGAACTCGGCCGCCAGTTCCCCGCCTGGACGCGCAGTCTGGGCAGCGCGGCGGAAGGCTTCGACGGCTGGCTGCGGGACGCTCTGAAGCGCGCAATGGCGGAGTTGTCCGCCCGGCGCCGGCAGCAGTTTCTGGAGCCGCTTGAGAAGGCCGGGCGGCAGCTTTCGCAGACCCTCCAGGATTTCCGCAACCGCCTCTCCGACCGCGTGCTGGAGGCCCTCGGCGTCCCGCTCAAGACCACCCAGATGGAGTTGCGCGCGGCCGAGCCCAGTTCGCCGGACGTACGCATCGGCAAGATCTTCGACCACAACTGGGAGCTGATCTCGTGGCTGATTCCGATGCCGCTAGTGCGCGGGATGTTGTTCCGGCACTTCCAGGGCAAGATCGAACTGCTGGTGTTCACCAATCTCTCGCGGCTGGCGTCGCAGTGGGAGGAGGTGGTGAACAGCGCGCTGTTGGCGCTTGAGAAAGAATCCCTGCGGCGGCTGGACGGGCTGGTGGGAACCATCGGGAAGCTGATTGCCTCGGCCGGGCGGCAGGCCCCCGCCATCGGCCAGGACCTGCTGCGGATCGAGGAACTGCGGCGCCGGCTGAACGGAAACGGCGGGTAGCGGCCGGCTTTATCGCGCCTCCGCCGGGACCTCGAGTTTCGCCAGGCAGGCTTCGAG
>CAKZVG010000252.1 GCA_937921835.1 uncultured Bryobacteraceae bacterium
CGCCGCCGCTCGATCCGCCGACGGGAATGCCGGTTCCCGGCGCGGCCGGTCCGCGCCTGCCGGAGCCCGCGGCGCCCGCGCCGCCCGAAATCGCCGGGACTGCGTTGGCCGGCGACTGGGTTTATGTTCCGAGCCAGGCCGACGCGGCCGGCGCCTTCCCTCCCGAATTCATCGAACTGCACGTCAGCGGGCGGGGTGGGCGCCTGGCGGGGCGCTACTGGGCGCGCCATCGAGTCAGGAGCCAGCCCATCTCCGGCGAGGTTGCCTTTGAGTTCGAGGCGGCGGCTTCGGGAAAGTCGGCCGAACTCCGTTGGTCCGGTAACGCCGGCGCCGCGGGTCTTGGCCGTCTGGAGTTGCTGGACGAGGATTCCATCCTGATCGACTGGTGGACTACCCGCGCCGGCAGCCGCCCCGGTCTGAGTTCGGGACGCGCCAGGCTGATGCGGCGGTGAGCCCCGCGCAAGGGCGTCAAGGGGCGCAGCTGCGCTACTTCTCCGCCTGCACCTCGGCCAGGAGCTTGCGGGTATAGTCGAAGTTGCGCCGCAGGTCGGCCTCACGGTCGCCGGACGGCGCGCTGGTTTCGAAGTTCAGGAAGCCCTGGTAGCCGGCGTCGCGGATGGAGCGCAGGCACTCCTTCAGGTCCACGCGGCCTTCGCCGAGATAGGGTTTGTCTTTGAGGTGAATCTGGCAGATACGCTTGCCCCCCAGCCAGCGCAGTTCCTTGGGTGCGTCGAAGCCGTTGTTGGTCGAGTTGCCGACGTCGTAGTAGACCTTGAGCGACTCCGACCCGACGCGGTCGAGCATCCAGGCGTTGTCCTCGGCCGAAATCGTGTTCTCCAGTCCCATGACGACGCGCGCCTGGGCGGCGGTCTTGACGTGCTCCTTAATGAGGTCCGCCGCGCGTCCCATCTCCTCGCGGCTGGTGAGCGCCGCCTTGCCGAAGAAGGGCAGCAGCAGCACGCCGGCGTTCATGGCCTTCGCCACCGCGATGCCGCGCGGGATGAATCCGGGCGCGGCGGGATCGTTCTTGAGCGCGTGCACGTGGATGATGTCCAGCACCACGCCCGCGATGGCCAGTTTCAGGCGCGCGGCTTCCTTGAGGTAGGCCTGCTGGAGTCCGGCGTCCTCAAGTGGCAGCTTGCCGCCTTCGGCGCTGCGGCCGATGTTGATCTCCACGCCGTCGAGTCCCACCCGCTTGGCGACGGCGAGCATTTCGGGCGAAGGTTTGGCGGCGAGGCTTCCCTGCATCGCGCCGAATCTGACGTTCATCTTCCGCGCCGCCGCGGCGGGCAGCGCGAGCCCCGCCGCGCCGGCCGCCAGCCAGTCGCGTCTGGTCAACATGGTTTCGTCCTCCTTGAGCTGGGCGCCACTACCCGATTCCCGTCAACCCAGCGTCCAGTTTCTCGTTCGAGCGCATCATCTCGTCCCAGGTTACCGTGCCGTGCCGGTAGGCGGCCATGCGGCCCAGGATCGCGACCAGGTTGCTGCGGATGCTCCCGGCCGCATTGTTGAGCACCCGTCCGGCGCGCAGCGCGTCGAGAAAGACGCGGATATTGTCGATGGCGCCGCCGCGGAAGGTGTCGTCCTTTTCCGGGCCGTTCCAGGGCTTCTCGCCGGCGATCGAGGCGGTGCGGTTGTAGATCATCTCGGCCGATCCGTCGGCGCCGTACAGCGCGGCGCGGATGCCGCCCAGCCCGCGCGTGCATTGGGTCGAGAAGAACACCCCGCGCACGCCGTCCGGAAACCAGTAAATCACCTGGAAGTTGTCCCAGCAGTCGCCCACCTCGGTGCGGATCTTGCGGCCTCCCGCGCCGCTGGCCCGCAACGGCTGCGCGTCCAGCAGCCATACCCCGGCGTCGATGGCGTGGATATTCTGCTCGACGATGATGTCGCCCGACAGCGCCTGGTCGAAGACCCAGTTGCGCAGCCGCGCCTGCGGGGCGGTGAGTCCGGCGGTTTCGCGCGGGCGGATCTTCCTGGTGATGTAGGAAAACTCCGCCAGCCCGATCGCGCCCAGATCGCCGCGCCGCACCCGCGACACGCATTCCTGGTAGACCGCCCGCGCGCGGAACTGGAAATCGACGAAAAACGATCTGCCCAGGGAGTTGTTCGCGCTGTCGAGAACCGCCTTGCAGCCGGCCACGTCCACCGCCGCCGGTTTGGCCAGGTAGACGTGCTTGCGGGCGGCCACGGCCGATTCCACCTGCTCGGGATGAAAGTAGGGCGGCGTCTCGATCACCACCGCGTCCAGCCTGGAAGCGGCCAGTTCACGATGGCCGTGCAAGCCGGTGTAGGCGCGGGCGGCTGGAATCTTCAGCTTGTCCTTGAGGGCGGCGATCTGCGACGGAAAGACGTCGGCCAGCGCCACGATGCGCGCGCCGCCGAACTCCTGGAAGAGACCGCCGATCCAGGTTCCGCGGCCGCCGCAGCCGACGATTCCGATCTCCACTGCCGAATTGGCCTGCGATCCGAAAACCGTCCCGGGTTTGAGCACCAGAAGACCGGAGCCGGCGGCGCCGAGGAATTGCCGCCGCCCGCCGCCGGGCGTTGCGTTCGACATGATTACCGACACTACCACAAGCGATCCCGCCGGCGGTGCGCGCTGCTACAATAGCGATTTGTCCAGGAAAGGAGAATCTCATTGCGAGTAGGACTCATCGGCACGGGAGCCATATCGTACAAGCACGCGCAGGCATACCGGAACATCGGCTACCAGGTCACCGTCTGCACCGACGTCAACGAAGAGGCCGGCCGCAAGTTCGCGGACCAGTGGGGCGCCACCTTCGTCAAGACCTACGAGGAGGTCTGCCGCCATCCGGAGGTAGACTACGTCGATCTGTGCACCTTCCCCGACTTCCGCCTGCAACCGCTTGAGATCTGCGCCCGGGAGGGCAAGCACATTCAGGTGCAGAAGCCCATCGCGACCAATCTCGAGACCGCGCGCAAGATGGTGGAGACCGCCGACAAAGCGGGCATCGTGCTGGGCGTCGTCAGCCAGCACCGCTTCGACGATTCGAGCATCTTCGTTTCGAAGGCTATCAAGGACGGCCGGTTGGGGAAGATCCTCGAAGCCGACGCCTATGTGAAGTGGTGGCGCTCGGCGGCCTACTATTCGCGCCCCATCAAGGGCAGTTGGGAGGTCGAAGGCGGCGGCGCGCTGATCAACCAGGCGGTTCATCAGGTGGACGTGCTGTTGTGGCTCATCGGCCCGGTGAAGGAAGTGTTCGGGTTGTGGCAGCTTGGCGCGGTGCATAAGATCCAGTCCGAGGACGTCATCTGCGCCAACTTCCGCTACGCCAACGGCGCCACCGGGGTGCTCCAGGCTTCCACCGCCATGTGGCCCGGCTACAGCGAGCGGATCGAGATCCACGGCTCCAAGGGGACGGCGATTCTCACCGCCGACAAACTGACCGCCTGGGACGTGGAGAATGACGAGGGCGAGCCGGCGCCGGTGGATACCGACACCATGTCCGGCGCCGCCGACCCGATGGCCATCCCGCTGACGCCCTTCGAGCGCCAGTTCCGCGATTTCGGCGACGCCATCCGGAACAAGCGCAAGCCGCTGGTGTCGGGCGAGGACGGCTACCGCGCGCTGGAGTTCGTGGTGAGCGTCTATAAGTCCTGCCGGGAAGGCCAGAAGGTCGTCATCGGATGATCCTGCGGGTACCCGCGTCCAGCGCCAACCTGGGGCCGGGCTTCGACGCCCTCGGGTTGGCGCTGGGGGTCTACCTGGAGTGCCGCTTCCGCGAGAGCGCGCGGCTCTCGATCCGCGTGCGGGGCCGGGACGCGGAGGAGATCCCCGCCAACGAACAGAATCTCATCTGGCAGACCGCTCTGGCCGTGGCGCGCGACGTCGGCGAGACGCTGCCGCCCGTCGAACTGTTGATCGACAACGACATCCCGCTCGGCAAAGGGCTGGGATCGAGCGCCGCCGCGTTGACCGCGGGCGTGGTGATCGCCGACCAGCTTCTGAAGCTCAACTGGCGGCCGGCCCGGATCCTCGACGAGGCGGCGCGCATCGAGGGGCACCCGGACAACGTCGCGGCCTGCGTACTGGGGTCCATCGTGGCCAGCGCCATCGACGGTGGCGGCGTGGCGCGCGCGGTGCGCATCGATCTGCCCGAACGCTTCGGGCTGGCGGTTGTCGTCCCCGACTTTCCGCTTCCGACTTCGCAAGCGCGGGCCGTTCTGCCGGCGTGCTACTCGCGCCAGGACGCCATCTTCAACGTGCAGCGCTCGGCGCTGCTGATCGCCGCCCTGGCGACCGGAACCACCGGCGCCTTTCCGGCGGCGCTCGAAGACCGCCTGCACCAGCCCTACCGCGCGCCGCTGGTGCCGGGTCTCGATGAGATCCTCCGCTTGCGCGCGCCGGGACTTCTCGGCTGCGCGCTGAGCGGCGCCGGACCCTCCATTCTGGTGTTCTACCAGCGGGGCTACGGACAGGTCTGCGACCTGGTCCGCCAGATCTTCGAGTTCCATGGACGCCAGGCCGAGGTGCTCAAGGCGCAGGTGGCGGAGCGGGGTTACGAACTGCGCGCGGAAGGCCCCGGCGACGAGTGGTAACGTAGGAAGCGTGGAAGCCTCCAAGCGTCTCCTTGAAAGCCTGGGATTGCCCTCCCGCGACCCGCTCGATTGTCCCGATTCGCCCAAGCGGTTCCGCGACGGCGGCCAGTACCGGGTCGAAATTCCCTCGACCGAGAGCCCGCGCGCTCTCGCCGCCCTGCTGGAGGAAGCCGCGCGGCGCAAGGTGCCGGTGCACCGCGTCAGCCAGGGCAGCGGCATCATGCT
>CAKZVG010000253.1 GCA_937921835.1 uncultured Bryobacteraceae bacterium
GGCGCGGTCTGGTCCGTGGTGTAGGGGAAGGTCACCGCGGCCGGGCTGGCGGCCAGTCTCGGCGGCGGGTTCTTCACCACCAGCGTCACGTTCACCAGCGCCGGCGCCGCCGCCCCCGCCGAATCGATCTGCACCGTCGCCGCGTACGCCCCGGCCAGCAGCGAGGTCGGGTTGACGCGCACCGACAGCGGCGTGCCGGTCTTCCCGCTGGCCGGCGTCACGATCAGCCACTCCGCGCCCGGCGTCGTCACCGAAACCGTGTAGTCCAGCGCCGCACCCGAGCCGCTGCGCTTGACCTGCACCGTCTGCGCGGCCGGCAGCGAGGGCGCGATCCCGGCCGCCGGGATCTGGAACGTGAAGGCCAGCGCCGCCGGCGTCGCCGTCAGGTTCGGCAGCGTCTGCGCCCGCAGCGCCGCGCCGGGCGCCAGCAGCCCCCCTACGGCCAACATCCACCAGCGCCGCTTCATTGCCTGGAGCAAGAGCACCTCCCCTAGGGCTTATCGGATCGAGGCGCCCGGGGTGTGAACCGTCCGCCGCCGGTAGGCGCCCGCCCCGGCCGCCGGGGGCGAATCCGGGCCCCGGGGGGATGAGACGCGCCGGGGCCGCGCCCGCCACGCCCCGAAACCGGTTATACTTCAAGCAACGCCGCTTCGCGGCGCTTGTGTCCGAGTAAGGGGTTTTAAGATGAGATTCGCATTCGCAACGGTTCTTGCGGCCGCATTGGCCATTCCCGCCTTCCCACAGGCCCAGGACGCGCGCGGCACGATCGTCGGCCGGGTCACGGATCCGAGCGGCGCCGTCGTTCCGGGCGCCGAGGTCCGCGCCACCAATGCCGCCACCGGCGTCGCGGCGGCGACCAGAACCAACGAAGCCGGCAACTACGCGCTGCCTTACCTGATGCCCGGCTTCTATTCCGTCACCAGCGAAATCGCGGGCTTCCGCAAGTTCGAACGCGCCAACGTGCAGGTGCGGGTGAACGACAGCGTCGAGCTCAACATCCAGATGGTGGTCGGCGACATCACCGAAGCCGTGCAGGTGACCGCCGAGACGCCGCTGCTGTCGACCGCCGAAGCATCCCTCGGCCAGGTGGTGGACGAGCGGCGCATCGCCGAACTGCCGCTGTTCGCCGGCAACGCCATGGACCTGGTCCACCTCGCGCCCGGCACGGTGAACGGCACCGACATGCGCCTGCGCAAGGCGCCCTTCAACGCGGCGCCGTCGCAGTTCTCCACCGACGGCAGCGGCAACAACGCCAACTTCTTCACCATCGACGGCGTCTCCAACGTCTACTCCGACGGCACCGCGCCGCGAGTCGCCTTCTCGCCTCCGACCGCTTCCCTGTCCGAGTTCAAGGTGCAGACTTCCTCCTTCGACGCCGGCGTCGGCCGCACGCTCGGATCGCTGGTGAACGTCAGCACCAAAGGCGGAACCAACGATCTTCACGGCCAGGCGTGGTGGTGGCTGCGGCATTCGGCCTTCGACACGCCGACCATCTATCAGAACCGCTCGGGTCTCAAGCTGCCCATTTACCGGGACAACCGCTACGGCCTTTCGGGCGGCGGCCCGGTCCTGCTGCCCAGGCTTTACAACGGCAAGAACAAGACGTTCTGGCACTTCACCTGGGAAGCGAACAAGTTCGGCGATCCGAACGTGGGCGGCTCCATGACCTCCACCGTGCCGCGCGACCCCTGGCGCAACGGAGACTTGTCCGACCTGCTCCGGCTGGGAGCGAACTATCAGCTTTATGACCCGGCGACCATCGCCGCCGCCCCGGGCGGGCGCTTCAGCCGCCAGCCCCTGCCGGGGAACATCTTCCCGGCCAGCCGCATCCATCCGGTCGCCCGTAAGATCCTCGATCTCTATCCGCGGCCCAATCAGGCCGGCACGGCCGACGGGCGCCAGAACTACTTCGCCTCGCTTCCCGCCAAGGAAGACTATTGGACCACCATCGGCCGCTTCGATCACGCCTTCAGTGAAGCGAACCGCATGTTCCTTCGCTTCCATCGCGACTTCTGGGAGGAAGACAAGAACCGCCACTTCATGAACGACGTCAACGGCGTCATCCTGAATCGCATCAACCGCGGCATCGCGATCGACGACGTGCACATGTTCAGCCCGGTCTTCGTGCTCAACTTCCGCTACGGGATCGCCGCCCAGGAGTTCCCGGAACGGCGCGTCAGCCGCGGGTTCGACCTATCCTCGCTCGGTTTCTCGAACCGCCTTACGAGCCTTATCCCCAAGGAACTGGCCACCATTCCGCGCACCGCGGTCGGATCGCTTTCGACCCTGGCCCCCTGGGAGTCGGGCGACGGCAAAACGTCCTCTATCAGCCACACCGTGGTCGGCAACTTCACCTACATGCGCGGGGAGCACACCTTCAAATTCGGCGCCGATTACATGTTGTTCCGCGAGTTCCGCGCGCGCTTTCCGCAGGACGTTTCCCCCGACTTCAGCTTCAACAGCTTGTGGGGCCGCGGCCCGCTCGACAATAGCCCGGCGCCCCCGGTCGGCGCCGAACTGATCGCGCTGCTGGCCGGCATTCCCGGCGGCAGCATGAGCGTCACCGGCTCCTACGCCGAGCAGGATCAGTACCTCGGGCTGTTCTTCCAGGACGACTGGAAGGTCTCGCGCAAGCTCACCCTGAACCTCGGACTGCGCGCCGAGCACGAGACGCCCATCACCGAGCGCTTCAACCGCGGCGTGGCGTCCTTCGACGCTCAAACCGCCAATCCGATTGAAGCGGCCGCCATCGCCAACTACGCCCGCTCGCCGATTCCCGAACTGCCCCTCAGCCAGTTCAAGGTCAAGGGGGGCATCACCTTCGCCGGAGTGGGCGGCAATCCGCGCGAGTTTTGGAGCCAGAAGGCTCTGGCCTGGATGCCGCGCATCGGGCTGGCCTACCAGTTGCGGCCCGCCACCGTCCTCCGCGCCGGCTACGGCATGTTCTACACCTCCATCGGCGTGCTCCGCACCAACTCCATCCAGTCCGGCTTCAGCCGCAGCACTCCGATTGAAGCCAGCAACAACAACGGCCTGAGCTTTATCGCCAAGCTCGACGATCCCCTGCCGAACGGCCTGTTGCCGGTGTTGGGGGCGGCCGGAGGGCTGGCCACCACCCTGAACCAGGGCACGCCCTTCTTCGCCCGGGAACGCAAGGCGCCCTACGCGCAACGCTGGTCGTTCGGTTTCCAGCACCAGTTGCCGGGCAGCTTCATGGGGGAGGCGTCCTACGTGGGGAACCGCACCACCCGGCTCGGCGTCACCCGCCAGTTGAGCTTCACTCCCGCCCGGTACCTGAGCACCAGCCCGGTCCGCGACAACGCCACCAACAACTTCCTGAGCGCCAACTTCCCCAACCCCTTCTTCGGTCTGAATCCGCAGTTCACCAGTTCGACCATCTCGCGCAGCCGGTTGCTGACCGCCTACCCGCACTTCAGCAGCGTCAGCTTCGACGATCCCGCCGGCTACAGTTGGTATCACTCTTTGCAGACCCGCCTGGAGAAGCGCTTCTCCAGGGGCTACACGCTCCAGATGGCTTACACCTGGTCCAAGGCCATGGAAGCCGTGGAGTTCCTCAACGCCTCGGATCCCATGCCCTATGAGTCGCTCAGCGGCATCGACCGCCCGCACCGCCTGACCGGCAGCGGCATCTGGGAATTGCCCTTCGGCAAGGGACGCAAGTGGGGCGCGGGCATGCACCCGTTCCTCGAATTCTTCGCCGGTGGCTGGCAACTGAGCGGCGTCTATCAGCGGCAGAGCGGCGCGCCGCTCGGCTTCGGCCAGGCGCTGTTCATCGGCGATTCGTCCACCATCCGCCTCCCGTCGAACCAGCGCAACACCGACCGCTGGTTCAACACCGCCGTGTTCAACCGCAACACGGCCGATCAGCTTGTCTCCAACATCCGGACCGCTCCGTTGCGCTATTCCAACATCCGGGCGGATTCGCAGCGCCGCTGGGATTTCTCGGCGCGCAAGACGTTCCGCATCAACGAGCGCTTCGCGATGGTGTTCCGCGGCGACACTTTCAACGCCATGAACGAAGTGGTGTTGAGGGGCCCCAACACCAGCCCGACCAGCACCGCCTTCGGCACCATCACCGGCCAGGAGCCCCCGCGCTCCTGGCAGTTTTCGCTCACTTTGCAGTTCTGAACCACTCACCCGCCCGGCCGCGCGCCACGCCCTCCGGGGCGGCGGCCAGGCCGGGCGCGGCTGTCCGTGGATCTTACTTGAGGGCCCGGATGCGCGGCGCCAGTTCCTCGTAAGTCATCTTGCCGGGATGATACAGGCGCACGATGCCCGCCCGGTCGGCCAGCACGAGCGTGGGCGTGGTGCTGGCGCCGTACTGCCGGAAGATCTCCTCGTTTACGGGCACGGCCATGCCGGCCACTTCGTGATAGAACCGGACGCGGATTTCGTCGATGTAGCGCAGTTCGGCCTCCGGTCCCGCCTCCTCGCCCCGCGCCACGTAGCCGTAGCGCTGCGTCGGCCCCAGGACAACCAGCTCGGGGAATTCCTTCTGGAGCCGCGCCAGAACGTGAGCCTGCGCCTTGCAGTCGCCGCACCAGTGCGCCCAGAAGAACAGCAGCACGGGGCGTCCGCGCAGCGCCTCCAGCGGAGACGCCGGCGGGCCGAGCACGGTGGAAAGATCCAGCGCGGGCGCGGGCTTGCCCTCCAGGCTGAGCAGGTTGATGTTCTTCTGGATGCGCGTGCGGATGGAGGTCGTCCGCCAGGCTTCCAGCTCGCGAGCGAGGAACTCGAGCGCCTCCAGGCGGCCGCCGCGCGCCGCCATCGCCTGCGCCTGAACCTCGACCGATGCGCCCAGCGCCGTGGGCAGGCGCCGCTCGGCGTCGAGCGGGCGGCGTTTCAGTTCCTCCAGCGCCAGGGCGCGGGTCTCGGCGGCGTAGCGCTCGGCGCGCTCATAATCCCCGGCCGCCAGGGCGCCGCGCCCCAGCCAGGACCAGGCCTCCAGGAACTCCGGGGTCACCCCTCGGGCGGCGCGGTAGTCCCTGGCGCGCTGTTCGGCCTGGGCGATGTCGTTGCGCGCCAGAGCCGCGCGCACCTCGCCCACGACGTTGACGGGCGCCGCCCAGGCGAGCAGCAGCGCCAGCAGCGGAACAACGGAGAAACCGGCCATGGCTTCACAGATGACCCGGCCGGGCCGGGGGTTACATCATGGCGCTTAAATGCCGAGCGTTTCCCGGGTGAAGCGGACGCTCGCTTCCAGGTCCTCGCGTTCCCGCCGCGGAGCGTCCTCCTTGGCCACCTTCGGGAAATCCGGGCGGGGCTGGCCCTTCTCGGCCAGCGCCAGGAAACGGCTGAACTCCCAGGCCGGCGTGGAGCGGAAGGCGTCCCAGAACGTCGGCTCCAGAAAGTTGTAGCGGCGCGCGTTCACCACCAGGATCTCCAGCGAGAGCGCGCGTCCCGGGCACAGTTCGGCGAAGCGGCGCATCCAGCGGCCGATGCCGACGTTGCCGTCGCCGTTGCGCACCCACTGCACGGCGGCGCCCTCGGGCGTGCGCCACACCGCGCTGTCGCGGACGTGGCTGGTAAGGGCGTACGGAGCCAGCGTCTCCAGCGTCAGGTGCGGGTCCTCGATGGCCCACAGCGGATTGCCGGAATCAATGCACGCCCCGGTGAAGTCCTTACCGGCGGCTTCGATGAGCGACTTCAATTCGCGCGCCTGCATGTCGCCGGCGTGGTTCTCGATGGCCACCTTGAGGCCCGCGTCCACGATGCGCGGCCGCACCGCCCGCAGCACCTTCACGGTGTTCTCGATATGCCCTTCCATGGGGACCGGACCGGTGCGGTCCGCCGCCGTGCCGAGAAAGGCGCGGATGATGGGCGAGCCAAGCGCCCGGGCCACCGGAATCATGCGCGCAAGCTGCTCTTCAGCGGTGCCCTGCTCGCGGTCGAAAGCCTTCGAGGACGGGCAGATGGAGCGCATCCCCGCTTCCACCTCGATGCCCAGGCGTTCGGCGTGCGCGCGGACCTTCTTGAGGTGCTCCGGCTCGAGTCCGCCGAGAAACCGGATTTCGGAAAAATGCACCACCTTGGCGCCCATCTTGGAGCAGTAATCCAGATACTCGAACGGGCTCCAGCCCGAGGAGCGGATGCTGAATAGGTCGATGCCCAGCCGCACCGGAGCGGCCGCCGCCCCCACGGCCAACGGAGCGGCGCCCGCCGCCAGGAAGCTTCTGCGCTGCATGGCAGCAATTATAGCTTGCGGCAACGCCGGCCGACGGCGGGCGGTTCGGTTGCGCGCAGGCCGTCCCACAATGCGCCTCCGGCGGCGCTTGGGACAGCCGGCCCAAAGCAACCGGGCGCAGCCAGCGGCGCTCGCGGCATCCCTGTTACAATCCCGGGGGACTCTTATGCGCGTCAACCATGTCAAGAAAGCCTTGCGCGAGGGCAGAGTGCAGTTCGGGTGCGCCTTCGCGCAGTTCCGCTCGCCGGACGTGGCGCGGATTCTCGCCGCCGCCGGTTTTCACTGGGCCTTCATCGATACCGAGCATGGCGGCTTCGGCATCGAAACCGTGCAGGACATCAACCGCGTGGCGGTGACGTCCGGCCTGGCGCCGATTGTGCGGGTGGCCGACCTTCAATACCCGCTGGTGGCGCGGGCGCTCGACAACGGCGCCATGGGGATCGTGTTCCCGCGCGTCGAATCGGTGGAACTGCTGGAGAAAGCCGTAAGCTGGTGCCGCTTTCCGCCCGCCGGCGTGCGAGGCTTCGGCCTGACGCCCTTGCAGGCCGACTTCGAGCCGGTTTCCATCGGGCAGATGGCCGGGCACATCAACGAGAATACGCTGGTGGTGCTGCAAATCGAGACCCTGCGCGCGGTGGAGATGCGCGACGAACTGCTGGCGGTGAAGGGCGTGGACGCGGTCATGGTCGGGCCGGTGGATCTGTCGATCTCACTCGGCGTGCCGGGCGACTTCCGGCACCCGAAGATGGTCGATGCGATGGAGAAGATCCGCGACGCCTGCCTCAAGCACGGCGTGGCCCCGGGCACCCAGACGCGCACCGTGGAGCTGGCCCGCTTCTGGAAAGACCGCGGCATGCTCTTCCTCGGCTGCAACAGCGAGACCGGAATGCTGTTTGAACGCGCGCGGCAAATCGTCCAGGAACTGAGCGAACCGGCCGCCGGCGGCTAGCTCGCGGGGCCGGGTTGGTATACTAAAAGAGCTTCGTCCTCCTGCTGGAGTGGCGGAACTGGCAGACGCACGGGACTCAAAATCCCGCGCCCTTCACTGGGCATGTGGGTTCGACCCCCACCTCCAGCACCAATCTTCCCGATCGCCGTCAGGCTGAGCGGCGAGGACGCCCGTCCCGTCCGGGCGAAAGGCGCCGGGAGGCGGATCCCCGCTCTGGTTCGAATCCCGCCCGCGCCGGCAGGTCAGGAGGTCTCCGCTTCCGCGAGTTCCGGCACGACGCCGCGGATGCGCACCGGGTGCGTGCGCCAGCTTTCGAGTTTGGCGTCGCGGAAGAGCGCTTCGCCGATCAGGCCGCGCTGCGTATCCTGGCGGTGCATCTGGTCGAACACCAGGTTTCCGAGCGAGTAGAAGATCACCCCGCCCGCGTAAGCCTCCACCGGCTGCGTCACGTGGGGGTGATGCCCGGCGACGGCGCTCGCGCCCGCTTCGATGGCGGCGCGCGCGAACTCCACCTGGCGGCCGGTTGGCTTTTCCGAGTACTCGGCGCCGGCGTGCATGGACACGATCACCACGTCCGAGCGGG
>CAKZVG010000254.1 GCA_937921835.1 uncultured Bryobacteraceae bacterium
CGCCGGACTCGACGTCTTCGAGAAGGAACCGCCCGCGCCGGACAACCCGCTGCTGGCCATGGACAACGTGGTGTTGACGCCGCACGTCGCCTCGGGCACCTGCGACGCGCTGCGAGTAAAAGCGCGCGCCTATGCCGAGAACATGCGCCGGGTGCTGGCGGGCGAAGAGATCCTTGACTGCATTCTGGAGCCAAGGGAGGCCGCCGTATGATCGCCCGCCGCGACTTCCTGGGCGCCGCCGCCGCGCCCGTGCTCGCCGCCGCCCCCGCGCCGGGCGAGTACACGCGCAAGGCAGTCACCCCGCCGGACTGGTACTGGCGCGCCATGCGCTGGCTCACGATGAACCTGGTGCAGGACGATCCGGGCAAGTCCGACCTCGACTTCTGGCTCGATTACCTCAAGCGCGCGCACGTGGATGCCGTCAGTTGGAACTCGGGCGGCATCGTCGCCTTTTATCCCACCCGGATCCCTCATCACAAGCGCAACGAGAAACTCGGCTCCAGCGACCCGCTCGGCTATCTCGTCGAGGGCAGCCGCCGCATGGGGCTGATCGTCACCGCGCGCGTCGATCATCACGCCACGTATCCGGAGACCGCCGAAGCGCACCCGGAGTGGATCTCGCGCGATCCCCAGGGCCGCCCGCGGCGCCATTGGGCGACGCCCGAACTGTTCCTCACCTGCACGCTCGGACCCTACAACCAGATCTTCATGACCGAGGTGATGGTGGAGATCGAAACCCTCTACCGCGTGGACGGGTTCAACCACAACCGCTGGGCGCCGCAAGTGATGTGTTACTGCGACTGGTGCCGGACGCATTTTCGCCAGGCCACCGGACTCGAACTGCCGGAGAAGGACAACGCCTCCGATCCGCGCTTCGCCCCCTACATCATCTGGCGCGAGAACCGGATCTTCGAGCTTTGGGACACCTGGAACGCGGCGATTCAGAAGATCAATCCCAACGCCTTCGTGCTGCCGGGCATCGGCGCCGAGCGCGGGCGGCTGAACATGAGCAAGGTCCGCGCCCGCGCCAAGACGCTCTATCTCGACTACCAGGGGCGCCGCGGCACGGTGCCGCCCTGGATGGCGGGCAAACGCGGCAAGGAACTGCGCGCCGTGTTGGGCGACAAGCCCACCGGGCTCACCTTCAGCATTGGCTACGAGCAGCCTTACCGCTGGAAGGACTCCGTGCAACCGGCGGCCGAGACCAGGATCTGGGTGCACGACGGCGCGGCGCACGGTCTGCGCCCCAAGATGGCCAAGTTCGCCGCCGCGGTTCACGATGATCGCTGGACGCGCCCGGTCGAGGAAGTCTACACCTGGCTCTGGAAGCACGAGAAATACCTGCGCAACGTCGGCCATCCCATCACCACCGTGGGCATTCTCTACTCCCAGCAGACGGCGCGCTTCTACCGCGCCGCCACCGAACGCGGGCACAATGAAGAGGACTCAAGCAACGGCCTCTACCACGCGCTGATTGAAGCCCGCATCCCGGCCGATTTCGTGCACGAGGACCTGCTCGAGGATTCGCAACTTGAGCGCTTCCGCGTGCTGGTGCTGCCCGGCACGGCGTGCCTTTCCGACAGGCAGTGCGCCCAGATCCGCCGTTTCGTCGAAAACGGCGGCGGCCTGGTGGCCACCTTCGAGACCAGTCTGTTCGATGAAACCGGCAACCGGCGCGGGGATTTCGGCCTCGCCGATGTGTTTGGCGTGAGCGCCGCCGGTCCCACGCAGGGCCGCATGCAGAATTCCTACCTGCGGCTGGACCACGCGACCAAACACCCGATTCTGCGCGGCCTCGAAGACGCGCGCCGCGCAATCAACGGCGTCTGGCGCGTGCCCGTCAAGGCGAGGGCCGAATTCCCCGTCCAGCCGGTGCTTTTCGTCGAACCCTACCCCGACCTGCCGATGGAGGAAGTCTACCCGCGCGACACGGACAAGCGCGTGCCCGAGCTCTACCTGCGCGAAGCGGGCAAGGGCCGCGTGGTCTACTTCCCTTTCGACATCGACCGCACCTTCTGGGAGGTCCTGGATCCGGACCATGGCCGCCTGCTCGCCAATGCCGTCCGCTGGGCGGCGCGCGGCGACATTCCGGTCGAGGTGGAAGGCCCGGGCGTGCTGGACGTGATGGCGTGGCGGCAGCAGTCCTCGCTTACCGTCCATCTGGTCAACCTGACCAATCCCATGATGATGAAAGGCCCCTTCCGCGAGATTCTGCCCGCCGGCGAACAGAGGGTGCGCCTGCGCCTTCCGCGGGGCGTCGAGCCGCGCCGGGTGCACCTGCTCACGGCGGGCCTGGAGCGCCCCGCCGACATCCGCGGCGGCTGGTTGCACGTGAGCGTTCCGAACGTCGCCCTCCATGAGGTGGTGGCGATTGATCTCTGAGTGAGGAGAGTAATGATGCGGTCTCTGCTACTGCTTACTTTGGCGGCCCTGCTGCTGGCTTCGTCCCTGCCGGCGCAGGTGGCTACCGGCACCATATCCGGAATCGTCGAGGACGCGAGCGGCGCAGTGGTTCCCAACGCCGCGGTGGTGGCCACCCACACCGCCACCGGCGAGACGCGGCGCGCCTCGGCCAACGAGCGCGGCGAGTTCCTGATCCCCTTCGCGCGCATCGGCGAGTACTCGATCACGGCCGAGGCGCAGGGTTTCCGCCGCAAGAACCTCACTGGAATCGTGCTGCGCGTCGATCAGACGGCGAACCTGCGGCTGACGCTCGAGGTGGGCGCGGTCACCGAGTCGGTGGAGGTGAGCGGCGCGGCGCCGCTCATCGAGTCGAGCACCTCCTCGCTCGGCCAGGTGATCGAGAACCGCAAGATCCGCGAGTTGCCGCTCAACGGCCGCAATCCGTTCGCGCTCGGTTTGCTGGCGGGCAACACGGTCCCCATCTCCGGCATGGGCACCAACCTCCCCTTCGCCAGTGGCGGGGGGCGCTTCGCCCACAACGACGTGCTGCTCGACGGCATCGACAACAACACCACCCACAACAACGGCAGCATCGGGCGCAACGGCATCGCCTACACGCCGAGCGTCGATGCGGTGGAGGAGTTCAAGGTCAAGACCAACAACTTCAGCGCCGAATTCGGCCGCTCCGCCGGAGCCATCGTGAGCGCCACCATCAAGTCCGGCACCAACGAGTTTCACGGCAGCGCCTGGGAGTTCCTGCGCAACGAGAAGCTGGACGCCAACAATTTCTTCTCGAATGCCAACCGCGTTCCGCGCCAGCCCTTCAAGCAGCACCAGTACGGGCTCACGCTGGGCGGCCCGGTACTGGTTCCCAAGCTGTACAACGGGCGCAACCGCACCTTCTTCTTTGGCGACTACGACGGTACGCGCCGCCGCACCTCGGCTTCCTCCAGCCTGCTCGACATCCCGCCCATGGACTTCCGGCGCGGCGACTTTTCCAGGTACAACCGCGTCATCTTCGACCAGAACGCGCGCCGCATCGGTCCCAGCGGAACGGTCATCAGCACCCCGCTGCCCGGCAACGTGATGGCCGCGAGCATGATCAACCGTTCCTCGGGCGCGATTCTCGGGCTGCTGCCGGAACCGAACGCCGGCGGCCCCGGCGCGCAGTCGCGCAATTACCTGCGTATCGCGCCGCGCGGCTCCGACAACCAGCAGTTCGACGTCAAGCTGGACCACCGGCTGAGCGATTCCAACACCGTGACGGCGCGGCTCTCGCAAGGCGACGCGGTGACGCCCAACCCGGGCAACTTCGATGGCTTCATCGGCGCCGGAACGGACACGGTCAGCAAGCCGCGCAGCATCATGGTGAGCGACACGCACGTGCTCTCGCCCGCCACGGTCAACGAGGCGCGCTTCGGCCACGTCTACCGCGACAACAGCATCTACGGGCGCGGGCAGGCGGCGGGCGTCGAGTTCGCGCGCGCCAACAACATCGCCATGCTCGATTTCCCCCGCCCGGCGGCGCCCGCCATCCAGTTTAGTTGGACCGGCATTCAGGCCAGTTCGAACCAGTTCGCCAGCCTGGGCGGCGGCGCCGACAATCCCAACTACGAAACCACCTGGCAGTTCAACGACAACCTCAGCATGCAGCGCGGCAAGCATAGCTTCAAGCTGGGCGGCGACCTGCGGCGCTACGCCTACGACCGCATCTCGGGCGGCGGCGGCACGTACTTCTTCGGCCCGTGGTTTTCCGCCTCCGCCGACACGCCCAACTCCGGCGCGCCCTTCGCCGACTTCCTCTACGGCGGGATGTCGGTAGTGCAGGGCGGCCAGTTGCTCGACTGGGCGCGGCAGCGCGACATTTACGCCGGCTTCTATTTTCAGGACGACTGGCGCGTCAGTTCGAAGGTCACCCTCAACCTCGGCATCCGCTACGACCTCTACACCCAGCCGGTGGACGCGCGCGACCGGGGCGGCTTCTTCAACAAGGAGCTGCGCCGCGTGGTGCTGCCCGGACGGGACGGCTTCACCCGCGCCATCGTCAACGGCGACCACAACAACATCGCTCCGCGCTTTGGCCTTGCGTGGGCGGCGGCGCGCAGATTCACCGTCCGCCTCGGCGGCGGCGTCTTCTACGCCCGCCGCGACCAGAACCCTGAGGTCACCATGATGGGCACCAACCTGCCCAACACGCCGGTCATCGACTTCCCTGCCGTGAGCGCCACCGGCACCGTGAAGGCGCCCGTGACCATCAACACGCGGGTCCCCGTGCTCCCCAGCGATCCGACCCTCAGCGAGTTCTCCGCGCAACGGCCGAAATCGGGCGGATTTCGCGCCCCGGACTTCTACAACAGCCCCGCTCCCTACGTCTACCAGTGGAGCTTCGATCTCCAGTACGAACTCAGCCGCGACCTGGTGGTGGAAGCGTCCTACTCCGGCTCGAAGGGCAACCGCCTGGTGAACCGCGTGCAAAACAACCAGATCCGGTACGAGGACGCCCTCGCCGGCCGCAACCGGCAGGCCGACCGCCCGTTGCCCTACATCAACGGCACCAACGGCGTCGATACGGCCAACGGCCACAGCTTCTACAACGCCATGAATCTTCGCCTGGAGAAGCGTTACGGATCGGGCTTGAATTTCCTTGTCAACTACACCTGGTCAAAGAACATCGATTCGAACGGCAGCGGTTCGAGCGCCTTCGCGCAGAACGGCGGAACCACCTATCCGCTGGATTCCTACAACCTCTGGCGCGAGCGCGCCGTGTCGCCGCTCGACGTCCCGCACATGTTCAACGCCAGCTACGGCTACGAACTGCCCTTCGGCAAGGGCAAGCCGTGGCTCAACTCCGGCCTTCCGGCGTGGACGCTGGGCGGCTGGCAGGTGAACGGCATCACCACCCTGCGCAGCGGCTTTCCCACCGACATCCGAACCAGCCGCGTACCAGGCAGCAACATGATGTTCGCCAATTTCAACGTGCCCGACGTCGTGCTGGGCCAGCCGCTGTTTCTCCCGAACAAGGGCGTCGACGGCTGGTTCAATCCGGCGGCTTTCAGCGAGCCCGTTCAGGTGCGGGCGGCCAACGGCGCGCCCATCACCATGTTCGGCAACGCCGGCCGCCGCATCGGACGCGGACCGGGTTCGGTCAACTTCGACTTCTCGGTCTTCAAGAACTTCCCGCTGCGCGAGACCGTCACGCTTCAGTTCCGCGCCGAATCCTTCAACCTGACCAATACGCCGACCTTCAATCTTCCGGGCGCCACCAACCCGGCGCTTACCATCGGCAATCCGAACTTCGGCAAGCTGGGCAGTTCCTCGGCCACCGGACGGCAGATGCAGTTCGCGCTCAAACTGTACTTCTGAAAGGAACCCTCGAAGCGATGCGCCAAGCGCTACTTTTTTGCCTGGCGGCGGCGGCCCTGGCCGCGCCGCCGCCTCTGCGCGAGCAGGTTTCGCTCAACGGCGAGTGGGACCAGGGCGGACGCGTCCCGGTCTACGAAGGCCAGACCATCGACGTCAAAACCTACCAGCGTGAAGTTGCCGTACCCGCCGGCTGGAAGGGCAAAACCATCAAGCTCGACTTCGAGAACGTCGCCTTCATCGCCGAGGTCTTCGTCAACGGCGAACACGCCCTTCACCATGTCGGAGCCTGGAATCCGTTCGCCGTCGACGTGACGAAGTGGGCCAAGCCGGGCGCCAGATTCACCCTGCGCGTCGAGGTGAAAGGCCCCAAGCACCCGCCCATCGTCAATGAACACGGCGCGCCGCACTGGCCGGTGGGCGGCTGGCTGAACCGTTCCCTCGGCGGCATCGCCGGCGACGTCTGGCTGCGGGCTTACGGCCCGGTGCATATCGAAGACGCCTTCATCCGCACCTCGTTCCGCAAGAGGACGCTGGCGGTGGATTACACGCTGCGCAATTCGGGCGCCGCGTCCCGGACGGTCACCGTCGCGGGCGAGGCCGTGCCCGCCGCCGGACAGGGGTCCAGGAAGTCTTTCACCTCGAAACCCCTGACGTTGGCGCCCGGCGAGACGCGCACCGTCACCGCCGAGGCCCCCTGGAGCGATCCGGAATTGTGGTGGCCGGACCGTCCCGCGCTCTATCACCTCACCAGCCGGGTCCTCGAAGGCGGCGCCGAGCTGGACCGCGAGACCCGCCGCTTCGGCTTCCGCGAAATCTGGATCGAGGGCAACCAGTTCCGCTTCAACGGCGTGCGCATCAATCTCTATGGCGATTATCAGGTTTTCGGCGACACCTGGTACACCCAGCCCGTCATCCACCAGCCGGAGAACTGGCCGGCCACCGTCGACCGGATCAAGGCCATGAACATCCGGGTGCTGCGCTGGCACCATAACCCGGTGCCGCAATACTTACTCGATGTCACCGACGAGAAAGGCCTTCTGATTTGCGATGAAGCCGCCAATTATGCCCGCAACTATCATCAGAAGTCTGATCAGGCGGCCTATCTTGCCAACACCCACCGCTGGATCGAACCCTGGGTGAAGGCGGACCGCAACCATCCCTCCATTTACATGTGGAACGCCACCAACGAGATGGCCTATAAGTTTGCCGGCGCCTTCGATCCCGGAGAACTGCGCAAGCTAGGCGAGACGATCGCCCGGTTCGATCCGACCCGGCCGGTGGGGTACGACGGCGACTATCTGGTCGACGGAGAAATGATCGATTATCATTATCCCGAGGGTTACAACAAAGAGCCGATCGGCAGTATCTACGGCTGGGCGCACTTAGTTCAGAACAAACCTACCGGCGGGGGCGAGATGCTGCACACGCGCTCGCCGCTGCCCGAGGTGCAATTCGCGGTGGAGCGCAACATCTGGTGGCTCGGCATCTGGCTGCGCGGGCTGCGTTACACCGGTTGGACCAACGTCAAGCCCGCCTGCTTCTGGTTCACCGACAAGGAGAAATACGCCATCGCCGCCGAGAACCTGCGCAACGCTTACGCCCCGGTGGCGCTGTTCGACAAGGAGTATGACGACCTCGGCCTCTCGCCCTACGTGGACGGGCTGAAGCCCGGCGGCTCGCCGCCGCCGCTGATTGGGGGCGTCGCCGCCAGCCGCACGCTGATTCTCTATAACGATGAATTCCGCGATACGGCGGTGCGGGCCGAGGTTGAGTTGCGCCTGGAGGGCAAGGAGTTCGCCCGCGCGTCGGCCAGCTACAACGTGCCGCTCGGCGAGCGCCGCGAGATCCCGCTGCGCTTCGCCGTGCCGCCGGAGAACGGCCGCCGCTTCGAGATGGTTCTGCGAACCTTCAAGGGAGGCGAGAAGAAGTTTGAAGAGACGCGCCATTTCCGCATCGCCACCATCCGCGATCCGGCGCCGGGCCAGCCATGGGTCGAACTGGGGCGCTGAGATGACCCGCCGCGGCTTCACCGCACTCACCGCATTCAGCGCCGCCCGGGTCGCCGGCGCCAATGAACGCATCCGGGCCGGCTTCATCGGCATGGGTGCGCGCGGCGACCGTCTGCTTGACCTCTTTCTCGCCGCCGGCGCCGAGGCGGCGGCGGTCTGCGACGTCTACGGCCCGCATCTGGACTTTGCCGCTTCCAAAGCCAAGGGGGCGCGACGTTTCAAGGACTACCGCCTGATGCTCGACGACCCGTCGCTCGATGCGGTCGTCATCGCCACCCCGGACCACTGGCACGCGCTACAGTTCCTCCACGCTTGCCAGGCGGGCAAGGATGTCTACGTCGAAAAACCGCTTTCGCTCACCGTCGCCGAGGGGCGCCAGATGGTCGAGGCCGCGGGCCGCGCGCGGCGCGTGGTGCAGGTCGGCACGCAGCGCCGCTCCTCGGCGATGGTGCGCGAAGCGGTGGAATTCATTCGCGCGGGCGGCATCGGGCGGGTGACCGCCGTGCGCGCCTGCGACAACCTGAACGAGTGGCCGCTGGGCATCGGCAAGCAGCCCGGCGCGGCGCCGCCGCCGGAACTCGACTGGGACTTGTGGCTCGGTCCCGCGCCCGCGGTTCCCTACAACCCCAACCGCGGCTGGTACAACTACCGCTGGTTCCGCGATTACTCGGGCGGGCAACTCACCAACAACGGCATCCACCTGGTCGACGTCGTCCGCTGGGCGCTCGATCTCGGTTACCCGCGGCGCATCGCCGCCATGGGAGGCATCTACGCAATCGACGACGGGCGCGAGATCCCCGATACGCTCGAAGTTCTCTGGGACTTCGGCGCGGGCGCGCTGGTGAGCTTCACGCAGTACAACGCCAACGACGCCCCCGCCAACGCGCAGGGAGCGGATCTCGAGTTCCGCGGCGCCAAGGCCACGCTCTACCTGCGCCCCGACCGCTTCGAGGTGGTTCCGCAACGGGTCGCCGGCCGGGTGCGCTACCGCCCGGGACCGCTGCATCGCGAGGACACCCGCGCCGCCTGGATGGCCTCCCGCAAGCCCGCCGCCGCGCCGAAGCTGGTGCGGGGCACGGCCACGGCCGACCTCGAGCACGTGCGCAACTTTCTTGAGTGCGTCAGATCGCGGCGCGAACCGAACGCCCCGATTCTCGAGGGCCACCTCTCGACCGCCACCTGCCTGCTTGGCAACATCGCGCTGCGCACCGGCGCCATGCTCGAATGGGACGGCGCCCGGGAGCGCTTCCCGGGCCACGACGCCGCCAACCGCCTGCTGGACTATCAATATCGCGCGCCTTTCACCAGACCCTCCTGAGCGCCGGCTGTTGGGTGGTTGTCCGGGCGCCCGGTCCTGCCGCCGGCGGGCGATCGCGCCGGTTGTACTCTGAAGTTGTATGCTCACCGACCTCGCCGAGATCCGGCGCCTGGGGGAGAAGAAGCAAGAGGAGAACCAGCGCCTGCGGCGGCACATGAAGGTGCACGACTTCCCCGAGCGCCGGCTGCGCCGCATCGCCGAAGAGATCGAGGAGCAGATCGACTGCACGGCGTGCGCCAACTGCTGCAAGCTGGCCAGCGTGCGGTTGCAGCAGCGCGACGTCGAGAAACTCGCCCGCCGCTTCCGGATGACCGCCGCCCGCTTCCGCGCCGAGTACGCCGAAGCGAGCGCGGAGGAAGGCCTCATCCTGCGGCGCACGCCCGCCGGCTGCGTGTTCCTGGAGGGGACGCTGTGCGCGGTGTACGAAGACCGTCCCGACACCTGCCGCCATTTCCCGCACCTGGTGCGCGGAGCGGGGTCTCTGGTCAGCCGCATGTGGCGCATGCCGGAGCGCGCCTGCTACTGCCCGATCGTCTACAACACGCTCGAGGAGTACAAGCGGCTGCTGGGCTTCGGCGCGCGGGGGCGCTGAGGTGCGCCGCCGGCCGTGGCATGCTGAATAGCATGGCGAAACGGGTGTGCGTGTTCTGCGGCTCCCATGAAGGAACCCGTCCGGCGTACGTCGCGGCCGCGCGCGAGACCGGCGCGGTGCTTGCCCGCCGCGGGCTGGGAGTGGTCTGCGGAGGCGGGCGCATCGGGCTGATGGGCGCCGTGGCG
>CAKZVG010000255.1 GCA_937921835.1 uncultured Bryobacteraceae bacterium
GCCGTTCAGCCAGAGCGCGGTATCGATGCAGTGGGCCAGCAGATCGCCGGTGACGCCGCTGCCGGCGACCTTCACGTCCAGCCGCCACAGCGCGTCGCCGCCCTGCGGAAGATCGCGCGAGATGGTCCAGTCCTGGAGGAACTTGGCCCGGTAATGGAAGATGCGCCCGAGACGCCCTTCCTCGATCAACTGCTTGGCCAGCGTCACCGCCGGCACGCGCCGGTAGTTGTACCACACCATGTTGGCGACGCCGGCCTTCTCGACCGCCTCGACCATCTTCGACGACTCGGCCGCGCTGCGGCCGAGCGGCTTCTCGCAGCTCACCATTTTGCCGGCTTCCGCCGCCGCGATGGCGATTTCGGCGTGGGTGTCGTTCGGGCTGGCGATATCCACTAGGTCAATGTCCTTGCGCTCGATCACCCTGCGCCAGTCGGTCTCGGCCGACTCGTAACCCCACTGCTGCGCGAAGGCCTCGGCCTTGGGCGCCTCCAGGCCGCAATTCACCTTCAGGACCGGCCGGGTTTGCAGGGGAAAGAAGTTGTTGACCTTGCTCCAGGCGTTGGAGTGGGTCCGGCCCATGAAGCCATATCCAATCACCGCGATGTTCAGTTTCTTCATGCGACAAGTTCTCCTATTCGCTCCAGCCGTGCGCGTCGCGCACCGCGATCATGGCGGCCAGAATGTCGTTCCAGGTCTTGGGCTGCATCATGACGTCGTTGGGGAACATGCAGCCGTCCCAACAGATGTGCCGGATGGCGCGGGTGGGGGCGCCATCGGCCCCGCGCAGCCAGTAGCCCGCTTCCCGCACAATGTCGAGTTTGCCGTTCGGGTCGCCAACCAGGCAGTGCCGCCCGGTCTTGTCGTGCGAGCCGGACCCTTTGACGGTGGCGTCGTTCTGCGCCACATGGAAGTCGATGGTCCAGGGGCGCAGCACGTCCGTCAGCTTCCGGTAGGCGGCGTCGAAGGCCGCCGGGTCGTTCCAGGCGAAGTCCTCGGGCAGCAGTCGGTCCTCCGGGGCGTTGTAGCCCAGCGTGAACAGCAGCGTGTGGGCCATGTCGGCCTGGAAGCCGAGCGTCTTTGGGCGATCCACCATCTCGAGCAGCTTCACCATCTGCCGCCAACTGTGCATGCCGCCCCAGCAGATCTCGCCTTCGGCCGCCAGCCGCTCGCCGAAGCTCTCGGCCACGTCGCAGGCCTCGCGGAACGTCTCCGCGATGCGGCGCGTGTTGCCCTCCGGGTCGGCCGCCCAATCGCTCACGGAACAGGCGGAGTCGATCCGCACCACGCCGTAGGGGCGGATCCCCATCTCGCGCAGCCTGGCGGCGATGCGGCAGCCCTTCCGCACCTGTTCGATGAACCGCTTGCGCTCCTCTTCCGATCCCATGGCCGAGCCGCCGCCGGTGGGCGGCCACACCGGCGCCACTACCGAGCCAACCACGAAACCGCGGGCGCGGATCTTCGCGGCCAGGTGTTCCAGGTCGCCGGCGGCCGAATCGATGTTGATATGCGGATCAAAAAGAAAGAGGTCGACGCCGTCGAAGCGTTGGCCGTTCACTTCGGCCGCGGCCGTCAGATCCAGCATCGTATCAAGATCGATCGGCGGTTCCGAATCCGGACCCTTGCCCACCAGGCCCGGCCACATCGCATTGTGTATCTTGGGGTAGTTGTTCTGCGCGCTCATTCCGTCCTTCCCGTGGCCCCGGATCCCGGGGTGAATAGTCTCGCCAGCGATATCTTAGCAGGACTGGACGGCCCGGGACTCCGGGCGCGCCGCGGGTTCCGGCGCCCCAGGCGGACGGTCCCGGCACCCCCCGTGCGCCCCGCCGGCGCTCCACCGTTTTCGTGATTTAACTGGTCGAAAATGTACTGGATATATGCCATTTTTTATTCTATTTTCATGCCTCGTTACGCAATTAAGCGTGTATACTGTGAAGAGACGCCGCTTGCCGTACGCGAAATTTCACCAAGCATGCAAAACGAGACCACACCTCCGGCAAGCGGGGCGATCGGTTTGTTGCCGGGAACCCTCCTGGTCCTTGCGGTGCTCGTCTGTCACGGCGCGGCGCTGGCCGCGACGTTCGGATTTTGCGATGACTTCCCGCAGCTTCTTGAGTCGATCAGTCTGGAAAAATGGCTGGTGCAGGCCATGGTTGCGGCCGGCAGACCGGCCGGGGCGATTCTGGCCGAATACTCGTTCCGGGTGGCGGGAAGCATCGAAAACCTGGTGTGGCTGCGGGCCATCAGCATACTGCTCATTACGCTCTTCGGATGGATGTTCGTCTCCCACCAGATTCGCCTGGGCATGGATTCCACCGCGGCCGCCATGGCGTCGGCCTTTGTCTGCGGGGTGGCGCTCTTCGGCGTCTATGTAGGCTGGGCGTCCCTGTGGCTCTACTTGGCGCCGGTGGTTCTCAGTTATTTCGCCTACCGCTGGTCCGGCGGCCTCACCGTTCGCCGCGCAGGTCCCAGAAGCTACCTGGCCGCCGCAGCGGCCGTCGCCGTCCTCTATGTAAGCTTCAACATCTATCCGCCCGCCACTACTTTCTTCTTCTTCTAGATCGCCACCGAGCTTGCGCTGGCCGGCGAGAGCACGCTTCGTGTTCTGAGGCCCCTCGTCTCCCGTCTCATCGTCTTCGGGTCCGCCGGGATTCTGTACTACGGGATCTACCGGCTGGCCGGTCTCCATCATCCGCGCGGGGAGTTGACCACGGAGCCGCTGGCCAAGATCAGATGGTTCTGGACGGAGGTGGCGCCGGCCGCGGGACGCCTGCACTGGTTCGACACGGAGCGGCTGGCGTTACCCGCCATCGTTCTTGGCCTCGGCGCCGTCGCCTTCCTTCTGCAACCGGCGCTCGCGGCCGGTGAGCGCCTGCTCCGGCTGTTGCTGTTCTTGTTCCTGCTGGTTGTGTCCTATCTTCCGATTCTGGTTGTGAAGGAGTACGATGCGACGCTTCGCAGCCAGTTGCCGCTGGCCGCGATTCTGGCGGCTTCCGCCTGGTTGGGGGCCTCGCGTCTCACGCGGGCGCTGGGATGGGCGGCGGCCGGCAGGGCCTTGCTGGCGGTGATTCTCGTGGCCGCTCTTGTGCGGGCCAACCGCAACATGGCCGGTCACATCGTATTTCCGCAAGCCTTCGAGTACACCTACCTGCGGGGCCAGTTGCACTCCCTTGAGCCGGGCACGAAGGCCGTCTTCCTGCTGGCTCCGGACGCCGGCCAGTGGCTCGCCGCGAAGGGGCGCTGGGACGAGTACCGTCTGATCACCTCCGTGATGCCGTACGAATACCATATGCTAAACGCGATGGCGGCACTCATTCTCCGGGAAAAGCCCGCGCTCGGCGACGTGCGGGTGGAGCAGATCCCGCGCGGCGCGCCGCTGCCGGATCCCGGCGCGGGCCAGGTGATCGATCTGGCGCCTCTGGGAACGTATCTTGGACGGCGATAGGGCCGGGCGGCGAATCACGGCGCCGGACT
>CAKZVG010000256.1 GCA_937921835.1 uncultured Bryobacteraceae bacterium
AGCACTTCGTAATAGTCGCGCTTGGTCACGTTCATCGGCTCACGGCTTGACCGCCACCTTCACCATGGCCGGCCGGAGCAGCCGCCCCCTGAAGTTGTAGCCCCGCTGGTACTCCTCAAGTATCGTATGATCTTCGGCCTCCTCGGTGCGTACCATCTCGACGGCGTGGTGGGCGTTGGGGTCGAACGGCTGGCCCACCGACTCAAGCGGCTCCAGCCCAAGTTTGGCGAGCGAATCCGAGAAACGCTGGAAGATCAGTTCCATGCCGCGCGCATATTCCTTATCGGCGCATTCCACCTTCAGCGCGCGTTCGAAGTCGTCGAGCACCGGCAGCAGGGCGCGCGCGGCTTCCATTCCCGCGTATTCGAGCAGTTCAGCGCGCTCGCGCTCGGTCCTCCGGCGGTAGTTCTCAAACTCCGCCTGCCGCCGCAACAGGCGCTCATAAATCTCCGTTTTCTCTTGAAGCAACCGGTCCCGTTCGGCCGCCAGATCGGTCCCGGCGCTTTCCGCCGGCGGCTGGTCTTCGGCCGCCGCGGCGAGGGCTTCGTCAAGCGGCTCCGCCGGTTCAGCTACGGGTTTTCCGTCTTCCATAATTCAATTCTCAAATCTGTCCCTCGATCCAGCCTAACAAAGCAGAGCGGTCACGCGCCTCCGCGCTGCGGCGGGGTCCGCGCCGCGCCTCAGGCGGAAGCCTCGATCGCCTGCCCGACGTGCAGCACCGCCGACATTACCCGCTCGTAGTTCATTCGCAGCGGGCCGAGGACGGCGATCTTGGCCGGCATCCCGGAGGGCAGCGCCACCCGCAGTCCAATCAGCGAAAGCTCGCTCATGCTGGGGTGGGCCTCGCCCAGGCCCACCCGGACCGTCAATTCGCCGGCCGGTTCCTCCAGGAAGCGGTCGAGCAGGTGAAGGACGCGCTTCTTTTCCTCCAGGGCGCGAAAGAGCTCGCGCATCTTCTCGCGCGTCAAGTGCAGGTCCAAACCGATCAGATACGACGTGCCCCCAAGGTGCACCTCGGGCGCCATGCCGATCTCCAGCAGGCCGCGCTCGCACAGCATGTTGAGCCGCTTCAGGATCGCGTCGTAGAGCGCGCTTTCCTGTTCGAGGAGGTGAGTGAGGCGGTTGCGCACCTCCGCCAGGGTCCAGCCGGAAAAGTTGCGGTTGATGTAGTTGCGGATCGAGTTCAGCTCATCCTGGCTCAGGTTCTCGTCGACGACCACCATGCGGTTGCGAACCATGTGATCCCCGGTCACCAGGATGAAAAGCACCCTGTGGTCGCCGAGCGCGATCAGTTCCACCTGGTCCAGGGTCTGGTTGGCGTCCGGGATAGCGGCGGCGATGCCGACGCTGCGCGTCAACTCGGTCAGGAGATTCGAGGAACGCTCCAGCCGCTCCTCGACCGTGCCGGCGGACTGGAACTCGGCCCGAACGCGGTCGGCCTCCCCGGCCGCGAGCCGCCGCCGCGCCGAGAGCGAGGCGACATAACTGCGGAAGGCCTTCTCGGTCGGCACGCGCCCGGCCGAGGTGTGCGGCTGGCAGAGGTAACCTTCATCGGCCAGATCGGCCATGATGTTGCGGATGGAGGCCGGGCTGAGCGGACTGCCGCGGCGCGAGACGGTCCGCGAGGCGACCGGTTCTCCGCTCTCGATGTAGGCTTCCACGATGGAATGCAGAACTTCCACATTCCTCGATGGGTGTGGCGACGGTCTGCTCATAAGGCGCTCGGGGGACTCCCCTTAATATGTATTCTAGGCGGCGGAATGCCTGAAATCAAACCGCGCCGGCGGCAGGAGGCGGCCAGATCCCCGGCCTCGCGCCGCGAGGGTGTGGGCGGCGCATGCCGTCCGCGCGGGCAAGCCTCTGTTGCCGTCCTGCCGGGCGCCGCCGAAGACGTCCGCGCCGGACTGGTTGACCTCCGCCATCCGGCTTCCGAGGCTCCACGCGTCTCCGGCCGGCTGCCGCGAAGTCCGTGCGTCTGCTTTGACTCCAGCGCCGGCAATGCGCAGGCTCCCGTCGCAGCGGCCTGGCCCGGAGGTCCCGGGAGGCGTCGAGCCGCCCTTCCCGCCTGAAGATGCCCGGTTTCGGTCCAGGCGGCTGGGCCGTCTGGGCCGGCGGCCCTCCAAAGCCCCCCTCGAATTCCGAAGCATTCCGTTATTTTTTCGTTGCCATCCGGGGGGAAGTGAAATATACTCTCTGCCGGGTGAATTCCCACCTACCGGTTCGGGCCGGTAATCCAAGATCATCCTGGGGAGGTGGTCATGCGGTCTGGGAAGTTGCTTCTTTGCCTGGCGCTGCTGGTGCCGTATTCCGCATCCGCGCAGACGGTAGGCGAAATCGTGGGCGAAGTGCGGGATCCGACCGGGGCGGTGGTGCCCAATGCCCCGGTCACGGTCATGAATCAGTCGACCAACGCGGGCCGGGCCACGCGGACCAACGAGGCCGGCTTGTATGTGTTCCCGGCGCTACCGCCGGGTCCCTATACGCTGCGGGTCGAAGTCGCGGGCTTCCGGGCGCAGACGCGCAACTTGAGGCTGGAGGTACAGCAGTCGGCCCGGATCGACATCACCCTCGAAGTGGGGCCGGTGTCGGAGGCCATCGAGGTGGCGGCGGCGGCCGCGCTGATGGCCACCGAAAACGCCACCGTGGGCACGGTGATCGAAAACCGCCGCATCGTCGAATTACCGCTGAACGGGCGCAATTTTCTGCAATTGGTGGCGCTTTCGCCGAATGTGACTTATGGTTTCGCCACCCCCGGCCAGGTCTCCGGGCGCCAGGGCGGAACCCGGGCCGGGCAGAACATCTCCCTCATGGGCATGCGCGGGACCTGGAACCGCTACACCCTGGACGGCATCGAAAACACCGACGTCAACTTTAATCTTTACGTTCTCCTGCCGTCCATCGACGCGCTTCAGGAGTTCAAGGTGCAAAGCGGCATCTATCCGGCGGAATTCGGCCGCGCCGCGAGCCAGATCAACGTTTCGACGAAATCCGGCGGAAATCAGTACCATGGCGCGCTCTTCGAGTTTCTGAGAAACGACAAAGTGGACGCGCGTCCTTATGATTTCCTGGGAAGGAACCCGGCCAAGACCCCCTTCCGCTGGAACCAGTACGGGTTCACGCTGGGCGGTCCGGTCTGGGTCCCGAAGCTCTTCAACGGAAAAAACAAGCTGTTTTTCATGGCGAATTACGAAGGCTACCGGGACCGCAAGATGTTC
>CAKZVG010000257.1 GCA_937921835.1 uncultured Bryobacteraceae bacterium
GTTGGCCGCCAGCGCCCGGGTCAATCCGTGCAAGGCGGCGTATTGCTCGCCTTCGCGCTCCACCCGCAGCGTTCCGCCCTCCTGCCGCAGGCGGACGCCGCCCGGGATCGGCACCGTCAGCTTGCCCTTGGGACCTTCTACGGCCAGCCGCTCGCCGATTTGCAGCTTCACGCCCGCCGGAACGGGGATAGGCTTCCTTCCTACTCTTGACATGGCTCAATTCCTCCCGGCCGGACTCCGGCGCGCGCGCCGCGCTACCAGAGCTGGCAAAGAACCTCCCCGCCCACGCCTTCCTTGCGCGCCGCCGCCCCGGTCATGACCCCGCGCGGCGTGGTCAGGATGTTGACCCCCATCCCCCCCAGCACCCGCGGCACCTCCTTGCTGCCTACATAGACACGGCAGCCCGGGCGGGACACCCGCTCGATGCGCGAAATCACCGGCTGATTGCCCGGCGTGTACTTCAAGTACAGCCGGATCGACTTCCGGGCCCCGTCCTCCACCAGCTTGTAGTTGAGGATGTAGCCTTCCTCTTTCAGAATCCGCGCGATCTCGTTCTTCAGCCTAGAGGCCGGAACGTCCACCTTGGCGTGCCGCGCCGCAAGCGCGTTGCGAACCCGCGTCAGCATGTCGGAGATGGGATCGTTGATCATCGCTTGCCTTCCCTCCGCCCGCCTACCAGCTCGCCTTGATCACGCCCGGGATCTCGCCCGCCAGCGCGAGCTGCCGGAAACAGATCCGGCACAGCGCGAATTTCCGGATGTAGCCCCGCGGCCGCCCGCAGCGCTTGCAGCGGTTGCGGTGGCGCACGCCGAGCTTCGGCGTTTTAGCTTTCTTCGCCTTCAGCAGCTTCTCGTCTCTCGCGATCTTGGCCGTGGTTGCCATCGAAAACTTTTCCCTTTCCTGTCCCCGGAATTCCCTCTCCGGCGCGGCGAACGCTTACGCCCCCGGCTGGCGGAACGGCATCCCGAGATGCTTCAGCAGCGCCAGCCCTTCGGCGTCGGTCTTCGCCGTGGTCGTGATGTTCACGTTCATCCCCTTGACTTTCTCGACCTTGTTGTAGTCGATCTCGGGGAAAATCAACTGGTCCTTTACGCCCAGCGTGTAGTTGCCGCGCCCATCGAAGGACTTGGCGGAAACCCCGCGGAAGTCGCGCACGCGCGGCAGCGCGGTGTTGAACAGGCGGTCCAGGAACTCGTACATGCGTTCGCCGCGCAGCGTCACCGTGCAACCCACCGACATTCCTTCGCGCAGCTTGAAGGCGGCGATCGACTTGCGCGCCTTGGTCACCACCGGACGCTGGCCCGCGATCAGGCCCAGCTCATTCAACGCGCCATCCATCAGCTTCGCGTTCTGCGTCGCCTCGCCCAGCCCGATGTTCAGCGATACCTTTTCGAGCTTCGGAACCGCCATGACGTTCTTGTAGCCGAACTCCTTCATCAGCGCCGGAACGACGTTTTTCTGGTAGTGCTCTTTCAATCTGGCCTTCATACCGCCCACCGCCGGTCAGAGCGCCCCCGCCCCGCGGGCGCCCCCCAACCGGCCTCCCTCATCCTTTCCTGTCGAGCGACGCCCCGCACTTGCGGCACACCCGCGTGCGGCGCGCCTTGTCGCCCACCATCTCCACCCGGTGGCCCACGCGCGTCGTTTTGTGGCACGCCGGGCAGACCACGATCACGTTGGAGACGTCAATCGGCGACTCGCGCTCGGCGATGCCGCCCTTGATCTGCCGCGACGGATTCGGACGCGTGTGCCGCTTTACCATCCCGACGTGCTCGACCAACACCCGGGCCTTCTCGCGGTCCACGCTGAGCACCCGCCCTTCCTTGCCCTTGTCACGGCCGGAGATCACCTTCACGGTGTCGTTCTTTTTGATCTCCATCTTGCGGCGGACTTTCACGCCGCCCGGCTCACGCCGCCGGCTTATCTGCGCAACCTGCGCCATCAGATCACCTCCGGCGCCAGCGATACGATCTTCATAAACCTCTTGTCCCGCAACTCCCGCGCCACCGGACCGAATACGCGCGTGCCAACCGGCTCGCCCGCCTCGTTGATGAGCACCGCGGCGTTCGAATCGAAGCGGATGTAGCTGCCGTCCTTGCGCCGCGTTTCCTTGCGCATCCGCACGATGACGCAGCGCACCACCTTCCCCTTCTTGATATTGGAGTCGGGCGCAGCTTCCTTCACGCTGGCCGTCACTACGTCGCCCAGGCCGGCCCGCAATCCCTTGTCGCCGCCGCGCGGCAGAATCGCCGCCAGTTTCCGGGCGCCGCTGTTGTCGGCAACCTCGAGAATGGTCCGCATTCCAATCATCGTTCTGCTCCTCGTCGATCCGCCTACGGACCGCCTGGCCGCGGCCCGTCAATCCCTACTTCGGCGCCACGCCGGCCCCGGCGTCGATCTCGCCCGGTTCGATGCCCACCTGCACCGCCCGCCGGATCACTTCCACCAGCCTCCAGCGCTTCAGCGCGCTCATCGGGCGGCACTCCTCGATGCGCACCACGTCGCCCGCCCTGGCCGTTCCCTCGGCGTCGTGGGCGTAGAACTTCTTCCGCTTGGTGACGATCCGCTTGTACAGGGGATGCGGAACCCGGCGCGTAACCTGCACGACGATCGTCTTGGCGGCCTTGGCCGACACCACTTCGCCGATCTTCTCGCTCCGCCGCGTCACGCTCGCCTGAGTCTTTCCGGCCATGCTCAACTCCTCCCGCCGCTCTCGCCCGCCGCTTTCAGCTCGCGCTCGCGCTGGATGGTGAGAATGCGCGCCCGGTCCTTGCGCAGCGTCCGCAGCTTCTTCATGCCGTCGGTTTGTCCCACCGCCATCTGGAACCGCAGCCGGAACATCTGCTCCTTCATCTCGCGCTCCTGCGTGGCCAGTTCCTTATCGTCGAGATCCCGAATCTTGTCCGCTTTCATGAGACCCTTGCTCCCTTCGCCCGCCTTAGGCTCCGTCGGCGCGCGCCACCACCCGGGTGGGAAGCGGCAGTTTGCTGGCCGCCAGCCGCATCGCCTCCTCGGCGATATCGCGCGCCACGCCTTCCATCTCGAACAGGATCTTGCCCGGCCGCACCACCGCCACCCACTGTTCGGGCGCGCCCTTGCCTTTTCCCATGCGCGTTTCGGCCGGCTTCTTGGTGATCGGCTTATCCGGAAACAGGCGGATCCAAACCTTGCCGCCGCGCTTGATAAAGCGCGTCATGGCCACGCGCGCCGCCTCGATCTGGCGGTCCGTGATCCAGCCGCAGGACATCACCTTCAACCCGTAGTCGCCGAAAGAGAGATCCGACCCTCTCCAGGCCTTGCCCCGCATGCGCCCGCGCTGCTGCTTGCGGTACTTCACTTTCTTGGGCATCAACATGGCGTCTGGCTCTCCTTACTTATTGCCCTTGCCCGGATCCGGTTCCCGGCTCGCCGCCCTCGGGCTTCAGCTCCTGCTTCCAGGCCGGCGCCGGCGGGGCCAGCGGCGGAGCGA
>CAKZVG010000258.1 GCA_937921835.1 uncultured Bryobacteraceae bacterium
CGCCTTGCTGGCCGGCGGGCGGACGTTCTTCGAGACCCGCGAAGTGCGGGACGTCACCGAGTGGCTGACGGTGCTGGTGAACCCCCGCGACGAGGTGAGCCTGGCCGGCGTGCTGCGCTCCCCGCTGGCCGCCGTTTCCGATGAGGCTCTGCTGCGCCTGCGGCTCTCCCATCCCGGCAACCTGGCGGACGCTCTTGCGCGGCTGGACGAGCGGGGGCTTCCCGGCCTGGACGGGAACGACCTCGAGCGCCTGCTCGATTTCCGCCGCCTGCTCGACGGACTCCGGCCCTGGCGCGACTCGGTGTCCCCGGACCGCCTTGCGCTGCGCGCTCTGGACGCTGCCGACTACTTCACAGGCCTGACCGCGCACGAGCGCTCCAATCTCGAGAAGTTCCTGGCCATGCTGCGCGAGGGCTGGGCGGCGCGCCCGCTGGCGCTGGCCGAACGGCTGGCGGAACTCGCGCGGCTGCGCGCGGCCGAGTCCGAACCCGAGGCCCCGCCGGACGACTCCGACGCCGTCCACCTGATGAGCATTCACCGCGCCAAGGGGCTCGAGTATCCGGTGGTGTTCGTGGTTTCGCTCCAGCGCCAGTCCGAGCGCGGGGCGCCGCCGATCTGCTTCGATCCGGAACTTGGCCTCGGCGTTCGCTGCCGAAGCCCATTGGACGGCAAGGCGATCGCCGACGACGCCCACTACCGCTACTCAAAGGAACGCGAAGCCCGCCGAAAGGCCGAGGAGAACCGCCTGCTGTATGTCGCCATGACCCGGGCCCAGGATCGCCTGGCGCTGTCCTGGACCGCGGCGGCAAGGAAAGACGATGCTTGGAACAAGATGGTGGAGCAGGGACTTGATCTGCGCCTGGATACCCTCGGCCCCGAGCCGGTCAGCCTGCCCTCGGCAACCGCGGGAATCGGCGTCCGCTGTTTTCGCGCCGGGCGGGACCCGGACCCGGACCAGGCCGAACCACGGCCGGTGGAGCAGGAGCCGGAGCGCGTGAGAATACCCGCCGCCGGCGGAGGGCATGAGTCCTCAGTCCCGGTCACCGCGCTCGCCGAGTTCGTGTTGTGCCCCCGCGGCTACTATCTGGGACGGTATCTTGGGGCGCCCGCCGAGGTTGAGGCGTGGCGCGAGGACGTAGCCGGGGAGGACTACGGCAGTAAGCCCGGCGCGGACGAGTTCGGCCGCCAGGTTCACGCGCTGCTGGCCGGGGAAGAGGTTCCCGAGGCCGACAGCGAAGCCCGCGCCCTGGCAGCGTCGTTCGCAAGCTCAGCGCTGGGCGCCCGGGTGGCCCGCGCGCAACGCGTGGAGCGCGAGTTCGCCTTTGTCATGGCCATCGACGACGTGGTTCTTCGCGGCCAGATCGATCTTTGGTTCGAGGAGGGCGGCGAATTGCTGCTCGCCGACTACAAGACCGGCCGGCTGGCGCCCGGCGACCAGGCGGCCCTTGAGCGCTATGCCGTCCAGGTGCGCCTGTATGCCCTGGCGCTCCGGGCGTTTCTCGGCCGCAAGCCCGACGCGGGCCTGTTGCACCTGCTGAGAACCGGCGAAATGATTGCCGTGGACCTCTCCGCCGCCTCCCTGGAGCGCACCCGCGCCGCCGTGGCGGAATTCAAACAAGCCCACGCCCGCTTCCGCTTTCCTCCCCGCGCGGGCCCGGCTTGCGGCGGCTGCCGCTTTCGCGGGGCGGAATGCCCCCCATCCGGCGCTTGACCCGCGCCCGCGAAGTCACACCCGCTGCGCTTTCGCGGCGCATTTCTTCTGAATCGCCTCCATCAGCCGCTGATGGACGTCCTGCGGGATCTCCTGCGGTTCAAGGCCTTTGTAAATGTGCAGGGTCTTCTTCGTGGTGTCGAACACCACCCAGCAGTTCGGGCATTCGGCGATGTGGTCCTGAACTCTCCGCCGGATTTCCGGATCGCCTGTTTCGTCCAGGTATTCGTTCAGTTCGTTCAGGAAATCCTTACAGGTAAGCAAAAACGTCGTCTCCCTTGCGCCTGAAGAATCGAGTCAGTTTTTCCCGGAGCTGGAGCCGCGCCCGCAGCAGCCGGCTCTTCACCGCCGGAATCGAGAGGTTCAGCACCTCCGCGGTTTCCTCGGTGGAGAGATCTTCCACGTCCCGCAACACAAACACCGTCCGGAAGGCCGGCCGCAGAGAATCGATCGCCTGATCCAGGATCTCCCGCAACTCGGTCTGCGAGTAGCGCTGTTCGGGATTATCCTCCCAAACGGCAATCTCCCGTACCACCGGCTCTTCTCCTAAATCGATGCTTTCGTCGAGAGAAACGGTGCGGTCGGTTTTCCGTTTTCGGAGTTTCATCAGCGCTTCGTTGACCGCAATGCGGACGATCCAGGTGTAGAACTTCGAGTTGCCCTGGAAATCGCCCAAATGCTCGTAAGCTTTGAGGAAGCTCTCCTGGAGGACGTCCTCGGCGTCCTCGTCATTCTGTGTAATGTGCTTGGCCAGGCGGAAGATCTTGCGTTCGTAGTGGGAAACGAGTTCGGCGAAAGCTGCGCTGTCGCCCAGTTTGGCCCGCGTTACGAACGCGGACTCGTCGAATACGCCGCTTTGTGCGGGAGAGGGCATGGGAGCGCCATTCAAGAGACCAATATAGCAGGGCGCGGCGCGCGGCAAGGCCCGCGGCGAACCCATCCTGCCAGGTGCGTTCAGCGCAGGAAATCGAAGAGGCTGGTGCGCGGCATGCGCGCGCGTGCCCCGAGCGCGGCTTCCTGCTGATAGCGGGCCTGGTTTAGTTCGAGGATCGCCTCGGTGATGTCGGCGTCCTCGATGCCGGCCAGGACGGTCTTCAGTTGGGATTCCGAGCGGAGCGCGGCTTCGGTCGCGCTGGCGATCTGATTCTGCACCCGGCCATAGAAGGCCAGTTCCGAGTTCAGGTGTCCGGCGGCGGTTTTCAGTCTGGCCAGGGCGGCTTCGATGGCTGGCGGATCGTTGGCCGCCAGTCCGGCGCGCAAAGCCTCAATCGCCCCCAGGACGTTCCGCTCCGGTTCCTGGTGGTCGAA
>CAKZVG010000259.1 GCA_937921835.1 uncultured Bryobacteraceae bacterium
TCGAACGGGCCATCGAGCAGGCGCGTGGAACCCAGGCTTCGGCGCCGGAGCCGGGCGCGGTGTTTGAACTGGGAGCGTGAGGCCGCAAACGACGCCTCCGCGCGGCCGGTGATGGCTTCCGGAGTCCCGCATCCGCACGCCGGTTGGAACGGCAAATCGCCTATCCGCTAGAATGGCTGCATGTCGCAGGCCACCGACGCATTCGTCCAGAACAATCAGGACCGGTTCCTTGAAGAGCTCAAGACCTTCCTGCGGATTCCCAGCATCAGCACCCTGCCGGAGAACAAGCCCGACATCGAGCGCGCGGCCGCCTTCGTGGCGGACGGGCTTAAGGCAGCGGGCATGGAGAATGTGGAGATCATCCCCACCGGGCGCCATCCGCTGGTTTACGCCGACTGGCTGCACGCGCCCGGCAAGCCCACCGTTTTGTGCTACGGGCACTACGACGTGCAGCCCGCCGACCCGGTCGAACTGTGGGATTCGCCGCCCTTTGAACCCACCATCCGGAACGGGAACCTCTATGCCCGCGGCTCGGTGGACGACAAGGGGCAGATGTACATGCACGTCAAGGCCATCGAGGCGCTGTTCGGGGTGCATGGCAAGCTCCCGGTGAACGTCAAGTTTCTCATCGAGGGCGAGGAAGAAGTGGGCGGCGCGTCGATCGCCAGCTACGTGGCGGCGAACCCGGACAAGCTGAAGGCCGACGTGGCGCTGGTCTCCGATACCGCGCTGTACGCGCCCGGCATCCCGACGCTGTGCATCGGCCTGCGAGGTCTGGTGTACACCGAGGTCGAGGCCACCGGGCCGGCGCGCGATCTGCACTCGGGCCTTTACGGCGGCGCCGCGCCGAACGCCGTCTACGGCCTGATCGAACTGCTGGCCAAGGCCAAGGACGCCGACGGCCGCATCCTGATCCCGGGCATCTACGACCAGGTGGAGCCGCCGGCACCGGCGGAGGTGAAAAGCTGGGCCGAACTGCCCTTTGACGAGCGCGAGTTCCTGGAAAAGGAAGTCGGCGCCAGCGAGCTTACCGGCGAGCCGGATCAAAGCGTGCTGGCGCGCGTCTGGGCGCGGCCGACCTTCGAGGTGCACGGCATCGCGGGCGGCTTCGCGGGCGCGGGGGCCAAGACCGTGATCCCCGCCAAGGCGACGGCCAAGGTGAGCATGCGCCTGGTGCCGAACCAGACCGTGGGGCAGGTTGTCGACGCCTTCAAAACCTGGGTCGCCGCGAACACGCCCAAGGGAATCCGGACCGAAGTGCGGGTGCTGAGCGCCTCGCCCGCCGTGGTGGTCAACCCGGACCATCCGGCCATCCGCACGGCGGCGCAGGTTTTCGGCGAGGTGCTGGGGCGCGAGACGGTGTTCATCCGCTCCGGCGGGTCGATTCCCATCGTCGGCGATTTCGCGCGCCACCTGGGCATCCCGACCGTGCTCATGGGATTCGGGCTGCCCGACGACGCGCTGCACTCGCCGAATGAGAAGTTCCGGGTGGAGAACTTCTACACCGGAATCCGGACGGTGGCCCGGTTTCTGGAGCGGTACGGCGAATAGCGGGACGAGTGGCGATTCCTCCCGGCGAATCACGCGAAGCGGAGCCGCCTCCGGGGGGCGCCCCGGCGCAGGCGGGGGGGCTGCTGCGTTCCGCCGGGGTGGTGTCGGCGGCGGTGATGGCGAGCCGCCTCACGGGGCTGGTCCGGGAGATGCTGATGGCGCGGCTGTTCGGCGCCGGTCTGGCCTATGACGCGTTTCTGCTGGGGTTCCGCATTCCCAACCTGGCGCGCGATCTCTTCGCCGAGGGAGCGCTCTCCTCGGCCTTCGTGCCCACCTTCACGCGCTACCTGAAAAAGGGCCGCAGCGAAGCCGCCGAACTGGCGCACCTGGTGGCGACGGCGCTGATTCTGTTCGTGGGCGCGTTGTGCGTGCTGGGGATGGTCTTCAGCCCGGCGCTGGTGGGAGTGCTGGCGCCCGGCTTCGCCGCCGTGCCGGGCAAGTTCGAACTGGCCGCCGGGATGACCCGCATCATGTTCCCGTTCCTGCTGCTGGTGGCGCTGGCGGCGCAGGCGATGGGGGTACTGAACGCCTGCAACCAGTTCGGAGTCCCGGCGCTCGCCTCGGCGTTTTTCAACCTCGGCTCGGTGGCGTTCGGCCTGCTTCTCGGTTTCGGGTTCGGCCCGTGGCTGGGAATCGCGCCCATCGAGGGGATGGCCTACGGGGTGGTGCTGGGCGGCGCGTGGCAGTTGCTGTGGCAGTGGCCGTCGCTTCGCCGCGCGGGATTCGGATTCCGGTTCCGCGTCGGCTTTTCGCATCCCGGGTTGCGGCAGGTGCTGGGCCTGATGGGGCCGGCCATCCTCGGCAACGCGGCCGTGCAGGTGAACGTGATGGTGAACACCAACTTCGCCTCGTCGGTCTACGACCCGGTGCGCGGCTTCGACGGCGCGGTGAGCTGGCTGTCCTATGCCTTCCGCTTCATGCAGCTTCCGCTGGGCTTGTTCGGGGTGGCCATCGCCACCGCCACGCTGCCCGCCATCTCGCGCAGCGCGGCGTCGGGCAACCTGAACGAGTTCCGTTCCACGCTGGCGCGCTCGCTGGGATTCGTGTTCCTGCTGACGGCGCCCTCGTCGGTGGGACTGGCGATTCTGGGGCGTTCGATGATCGGGGCGATCTACCAGGGCGGGCGCTTCGACGCCTACGATACGCGCCAGACGGCGGCGGCGTTGAGCTGCTACGCGCTCGGTCTGGCGGGCTACGCCGCCATCAAGGTGCTGGCGCCGGCTTTCTACGCGCTGGGCGATTCCCGCACGCCGATGCTGGTGAGCCTGGCCTCGATCGCGACGAACTATTTCTTTGCGTCCACGCTGGTGCGCAAGGCGGGCTTCGGCCACCGCGGACTCGCGCTCTCGACCGCGGCGGTGGCCATCACCGGATTCGCCGCGCTGTTGGCGCTGTTGCGGCGCCGCCTGGACGGCATCCACGGGCGGGAACTGGCCTCGAGCGCGCTCCGCATCGCGGCCGCTTCGGCCGTCATGGGAGGCGCCATCTGGGGCTCCAGCCGTGCCCTGGGGCTTCTGCTGGGCGCCGGCCGGGCCGCCTCGCTGGCCGACGTCGCGGTGTCGATTCCGCTCGGCGCGGCGGTCTTCGCGGTGGTGGGACGCCTGCTCCGCGTGTCCGAATTCGACCTTGCCGTCCAGGCCTTGCCGCGGCGCGCCCGTGCGCTCGTCGAGAGAGTCCTGCCGGGCTGACCCGGATCGCGGCCGCGTGAGATCATGGCAGCATCGATGCCGATTCGCCGCCGTGCCTTCCTTCTGACGCTCGCCGCCGCGACCGCGCGCGCCGCGGCCTCCTCGCAGCACATCACCGCGTCCCCCTGGGACGTTCCGCGCCGCGCCCCACTGCCGGAAGGCGCCCGCATGCCGTTCGGCTGGACGGCCCTTCCGGTGCGCGAGACGGTGACGTTGCGCTTTCCCGCCGCCGGTTCGCGGCTGCGCATCACCAATGCCCTCGACTCGCGCGAGGTCAAAAAGGTGGAGGCCCGCACCGCCGCCACCCGGCGTCCGCTAGGCGTTTTCGACATGCGCTATGCCTACTCGCTGCAACCCTTCGAGATCGTGCTCGATCGCGAGAGCGCGCGCCGCGCCGCCGCCGAGGGGATCAGTCTGCGCCTGATCGAAGGCGCCGCGCCGGCCTGGATCTTCCACTCGGGCGCGCCGCCGGCGCTGCTGCCTCACCTGCTGGGTCCGGGCAACCGGAGGCCGATCGAAGAGTTCCACCGGCGGCTGCGGGGGATCGAATCGGTGCAACCTTTTGGTTGGATGGAGGGTTGCGTGCTCGACGCGCTGGCCGACCTGGGAGCGGAGCAATCCTTGGCGGCGCATCTGGACCTCTTCCTCGAAGGCGGCGGCCGGCTGGTGTACGAAGACCCGCGCGGCATCCCCGCCGATGGGCGGGTGTACGGCATCGAGGGAACGCTGCCGTTCGCGCAGATCGCCCGGCTCCGGCCGGGGCATCCGGCGATCCGGACGGCCATCGAGTTCTGGCTGGCGCAGCGCGACGCCGAAGGCTGCGTGATCGATGGCGCCACCACTTCCACGGAAGGCTGCTACACGGTGGCCTATCCGATGGCAGTGGCCGCGCGGCAGCGAGGAGACCGCGAACTAGAAGCGCTGGCGCTGCGGCAACTGCGCCTCCGGCGGCAGCGGCTGGCGCGGCCGGATGCGATCCACCTGCGCTGGCACGCGGAGAATGGCCACACCTTCCGCAAT
>CAKZVG010000260.1 GCA_937921835.1 uncultured Bryobacteraceae bacterium
TTTGGCACTTCATGATTCGACACTCTCCAGTTCCATCCCGCCCGCCCGCGGGGGAACCCACGACGCGCCCGGCGCCGTTTCCAACCGTTCGGCCAGCATCTTGCGCAAGCTCTCGCGCCCGCGCAGGATGCGCGACTTCACGGTTCCCAGCGAGACATGAAGCACCTCGGCGATCTCTTCGTAGCTGAGGTCCTCGACGTCCCGCAGAATCACTGCCGCCCGGAAGACCGGATTGAGCTTTTCGAGCGCCTCCCCGATCAGCCGGTGATGCTCATGGTCAAGCGCCACCTCGAACGGGGACAACCCGGGGTCCGGCAAAATGTCCTGGTAGCTCCGGCAATCCTCCTCGCCTTGAATTCCCACTTCCTGCTTCTTGTGCCGCACGAACCAGCGCCGGTGGTTGTAGGCTTCGTTGACCGCGATCCGGTAAATCCAGGTCTTCAGGCTGCTCTGGCCCCGGAAAGAGTCGATGTTGCGGAAGACCTTCAGGAATACTTCCTGAACCACGTCGCAACTGTCTCCGGGGTCGTTCAACAGGCGATAGACCAGACTGTAGACGGGCTGCTGGAACGTGGCCAGGAGAGTCTCGTAGGCCGCTTCCTCACCCGCCTTGAGGCCCTTGACGATGGCGTCGTCGCCCGCCGCGGCTTCCGGCGCGGAGAGAGCGAGCGGCCCGATGCAACCTTCGAGATCAAAGCCAATCGTCGATCCTGCCACGGCAGCGCCTCGCTACCCGAATTATACGCCGAACCTGGCGGCGCCAGCTTCCCTGCCAATCCAGGTAGACGCCGGAGCCCCAGGAAAGTTCCCGCCCGCGGGCGAATTCGCCCGTCCGGGCCGCCCGCCGGGTCCCATTCCCGCCACCCGTGTTATGATTTTCAATTTGCCCGCCGGCAAATCGAAAACTGCCCAGCGGTTCCGCGGTTCTCTACCCGGCAACGCAGCCTACGGTTCGAGGTGTGATGCGCGTGCGGCCGGGCTGGACCGCGGCCAATGCAACCTCCAGGAGCACTTTATCAGATGAGCGTCCGATTATCGAACGGCCGGGAAATCCCGATCGAAATGCACAAGATCCGGATCGTCCAGAAGGTCCGGCTTTCCCCCGTCGCCGACCGCCTCGCCGCAATTGAGGAAGCCGGCTACAACACCTTCCTGCTCCGCACCCGCGACATCTTCATGGACATGTTGACGGATTCGGGCACCAACGCCATGAGCGACAACCAGCTTGCGGCCATGATGGTTTCCGACGACGCCTACGCGGGTTCGGAGAGCTTCTATAAGCTCGCCGACGCGGTGAAGGACGTCTTCGGCTACCAGTATCTGCTCCCCGTCCACCAGGGGCGGGCCGCCGAGCACCTGCTGGCGAAAGTCTTCGTGAAACCCGGCGACGTGGTTCCAATGAACTATCACTTCACCACCACGAAAGCCCACTTCGAAATGGCCGGCGGGAAGGTGCTGGAGATCTACACCAGCGAAGCGCTGAAGACGGAAAGCTCCTGCCCGTTCAAGGGGAACCTGGATGTCGGCAAGCTGGAGGAGGTGATCGCCCGCTACGGAGCCGGCAAGGTGTCCTTCGTGCGCATGGAAGCCACCACCAACCTGGTGGGCGGCCAGCCGTTCTCGCTTGAAAACCTGCGCGCGGTGAAGGCGGTGACCGCCAAGCACGGCATCATGCTCATGGTCGACGGCAGTCTGATCTCCGAGAACGCCTACTTCATCCGCCAGCGCGAAGCCGGCTACGCCAACAAGTCGATCACCGAAATCATCCGCGAGATCATGGAGACGGCCGACCTGTGCTACCTTTCGGGCCGCAAGAGCTGCGCCGTGCGGGGCGGCTTCATCGCCACCAACAACAAGTCGTACTTCGAGGCGCTGCGCCCCTGGCTGCCGGTCTATGAGGGCTTCTTCACCTACGGCGGCATGTCGTCGAAGGAGATCGAGGCCATGGCCGTGGGCGTGCGCGAGATGACCGAAACCGAGGTGGCCGGCGCGTCGGCCGAGTTTGTGAAGTACTTCGTCGAACGGCTGGGCGAGAAAGGCGTGCCGGTAGTGACGCCCCCCGGCGGGCTGGCCTGCCACGTGGACGCCATGCGCTTCCTGCCGCACGTTCCGCAGTCGCAGTACCCGGCCGGCGCGCTGGCGGCGGCGGCGTTCATCGTCAGCGGCATCCGGGGCATGGAGCGGGGATCGATCTCCATGGACCGCGACGGCGACGGCAACGACGTTCCAAGCGATCTCGAACTGCTGCGCCTGGCCGTGCCGCGCCGCGTCTTCACCATGTCCCATATCGAATACGCCGTCGACCGCGTGGCCTGGCTGATGGCCAACCGCGATCTGGTGGGCGGGCTGAGCTTCATTGAAGAGCCGCCGGTGCTGCGCTTCTTCGCCGGACGCCTCGCTCCCATCGGCGATTGGGGAGCCCGGCTGGCGGCGAAGTTCACCGCCGACTTCGGGGCCGCGAGCTAACACACCGGCTTGCCGTTTGACGAACACCGGCCCGCACGGGATCCACGTCGCGCGAGCGCTCGCCAGCATCCCGAGGCCGATTCGCTCAACCTCGCCGCTACCAGGACGTCCGGCAGCCTGACCACGCCTGCGCATCGCGGCGCATTGCGTGGCGGCGGCTTCCCCGGGGCGCCGCACGGATTGTGCTGCGCCCGGGGCCGCCGCGCAGGATTTGCGCCGGAAGGGAGGCGGCGCCAGCTCTAAGGC
>CAKZVG010000261.1 GCA_937921835.1 uncultured Bryobacteraceae bacterium
AGCGGCCGAGCGCCTGCACGATCGACAGCGGAACGAGGATCGCGCGCACCCAGGCGGACATGCCGTACATCAGATTCCCGGCCAGAACCAGCTCGGGCGGAACCGTCGGCACGTGCTCGCGCGGGTAGAGGCCGAACAGGCTGAGGTGGATCTTCGTGTAGGCGTTGGCGGCCTGGCAGCCGCCCAGTTCGAGAACCCGCTCCCGCAGCCGCGCCATGCGCGGATCGTCCGGCCCGAATCCGCACAGCTTCAACGCGCAGTAGGCCTTCACCGAGGCGTTGATCTCCGCCGGGCCGCCCGGAAAGATCCGGAACCCGCCGCAGGAAAGCTGGCGCTTCAGGATGGCTTCGGCGGCGGCGCGCACGCGCTCCATGCCCGGCGGCTCCCAGCGGCCCTCGCGAGGCGGATGGAGCCACAACTGGAGCAGGATGTAATCGGCTTCGAGGGTGGATTCCGCGCTCAACTCCGCCAGCCAGTGTCCCTCGCTCCGCTGCGCCGCCAGCAGAGCCTGCGCCGCCCGCCGCGCCGCCTGGCCGGCGCCGGCCACAAGCGCATCCGCGATCTGTAGGCCCGGCGTCATAGAGACGCGATCGAAACCAGCCCGGCGTGGCCGGCGAGTTCCGGAGGCAGCGAAAACCGCACGTCCTCGTCTTTCACTTGAACCTCCTCCACGCGCCCGAATCCGAAGCGCGCCAGCGAGGCGATCAGGTCGCGCACCAGGTTCTCGGGCGCCGACGCGCCCGCCGTCACCGCCGCCGTATCGACGCCGTCCAGCCAGCGCGGATCGACCTCCGAACAATCGTCCACCAGATAGGCGGGAATCCCCTCCCGCTGGCATACCTCCACCAGCCGCCGGGAGTTGGAACTGTTTTTCGAGCCCACCACGAGCAGCACCTGGCACTGTGGGATCACGGCTTTCACCGCCTGCTGGCGGTTCTCCGTGGCGTAGCAGATGTCCTGCGCCGGCGGCCCCTGGATGGCCGGAAACCGTGCCTTCAGGCGCGCCACGATCTCCCGGGTCTCGTCGAGGCTGAGCGTGGTCTGGGTGAGATATGCAACCCGGCCCGGGTCCGGAACCTGGAGTTCGTCCACGTCTTCCATCGAGGAGACCAGCACAGTCGAGGCCGGAGCTTCTCCCAGCGTGCCGACCACTTCATCGTGGTCCTTGTGCCCGATCAGCACGATGGTGCAACCCTGGCGCGCGAATCGCACCGCTTCCAAGTGCACTTTGGTCACCAACGGACAGGTGGCGTCGATCACCTCCAGCTTCCGCCGGCGCGCCTCCTCGCGCACCGCGGGCGCGACGCCGTGCGCGCTGAAGATCACCCGGGCGCCCTCCGGGACTTCGCTGAGTTCGTCGACAAACACCGCGCCGCCTTGCCGCAGTTCGTCGACGACATGCCGGTTGTGAACGATCTCCTTGCGGACGTAGATCGGCGCGCCGTACAGATTCAGCGCGATTTTCACCACATCGATCGCCCGCACCACGCCCGCGCAAAAACCGCGCGGAGTAAGTAAAAGGATCCGTTTTTCCAGTCCGCCGTTCCCCAGTTTGTGCGACGTCATGCGAGACTTCCAGTATAGCAACCGGGAACCGGATGGGCGCCTCTGGCGCGGCCTGGATGCGCAACGCTCGCCGCCCGGGAGCGGGTTTCTCACCCGGACGACCGGCGTTGGAGTGTCCGGGGAAGCAGCGCTTGATCCCGGCCGGCGCCAACCTTCAGGAGAGTCGGAGGCCCGGCGGTCTCACAGCAGCCAGCGCCGCGTGATCTGGCCGTTCTCGCCGGCGGTGATGAGCCAGTCGAGCAGTTCGGCTTCCACCTCCTGAAGCGTCCGTTGCCGCGCGGGATCCGTGTAGAGGTTGTCAAACTCCAGCGAATCGTTACGCAGATCGAAGAGTTCGCCCCCATGCCCCGGATAGTAGTTTAGCTTCCACCGCTCCATGCGCAGCATCTTGGCGTCGGGATGGCGGATGCCGCCGACGCCTTTGCCGGAGGCGACGAAGTAACCCTTGTCCCCGGTGGTGATGACCTCCGGCATGACATTCTCGGCCACCACGAAGCGGCGCGCCGTGTAAGCGCCCCCCGCGGCGATCAGCGGCGCGAAGCTCCGCCCCTGGACATGCTCCGGCGCGGCCATGCCGCACAGGTCGAGAATGGTGGGCAGCAGGTCGACGCTGTCGATCATCTCTTCATACCGTCCCGGTCTCACCCGCCCGGGCAGAACGCCATGAGGGGACTGCGCACCGAGGCCTCAAAGAATACGTTCTTGACCTGAAGCCCGTGATCCAGTAACTGATCGCCATAATCGGAGGCGAAGACGATCATCGTGTTGTCCGCCTTCCCGCCCCGCTCGATTTCGTCGAGGATGCGCCCTGCTTCATCGTCCACCATCGAAACGCCCGCGTAATAACTGCGGTAGATCCACTGCAAGCGCTCGCGGTCCATATCGGATTCGGGACTAAAGCGCAGGACCATCTCTTGCACCGGCCGCCGCGAGGCCGCAAGATCCCGCAGCATGCGGCGGCTCTCGCCGCCAGCCCACGCCGTGGGCGTGAACTCCCGTCCGATCACCGCGCGGAAGGGGTTCTTGCCCGGCGCGGGTTCCTTGACCGCGCGCTGATCGGGAACCGCGGCGTCCAGGTCGCGGCCAGCGCGCCGCCGGCGGCGGACGGAAGTGCCGCTTCCCCACCGAGGCCGTACGGTAACCCGCGTCCTGAAGCAGCTTCTGAATCCTCGATTCCGGTTGCCGGTAAGGCGTGTAGTTCACCCGGTTCTCGTGGGAGTGAGGATTGCGCCCGGTGAGGAAGCTGATGCGGGCCGGCACGCACACCGGCGCCTGCACGAAGGCGCGCGCGCCGCGCCCGCCTGAAGAAACCCGCGTCCTGGCACAAGCTCCACGCCTTCCTCCCGGAGCGTTGGCATCCGCCAACATAACACTCCCCCGCGCCGTGGGACTCGCGCCAGGGCTGGTTCCGGCTACGATGAAAGCGGAGTGAATCCGGCCGCCAGACCGCGATTGACCCGCGTGCCTGCCCAC
>CAKZVG010000262.1 GCA_937921835.1 uncultured Bryobacteraceae bacterium
TCGTCCGCCCGCCGCCGAGGTGATGGTCATCGGATCGTAGATCTGGTCCTGCGCACCCAGCCGCAGCAGGCTCGAGAAGTCGCCCCGGAGCTGATCCGCCGGCGGGACGGTTCCGGTTTGCGAAGTGGTCTGGCTTTGGTAGGCACGCTCGTAACCGGCGCTGAAGAAGGTGCGGTTCCGTCCGTTGTAGAGGCGCGGGATGAGGACGGGTCCGCGCACAGTGACGCCAGCGCGCTCGTGGGCGTAGGGCTGCTTCACCTGGCGGATCTTCTCGTCGTTAATGGGGCCGGTGGTGGGATCATGCAACCAGCGGTTGGAGAACCAGGGGATGGCTCGAATTCGCGACTGGAAGACGTAGGCGCTGCCGTGAAGCGCGTTAGTCCCCGCCTTGGTGGAGATGTTGGTCACTGCCCCCGTGGCGTGCCCCAGGCTGGCGTCGTAGGTGGCGGTGTGGATCTTGAACTCCTGCACCATGTCTTGCGGCGGAGCGTAGAAGTTGTTCAACTCGGTCATATTGGGCGTGCCGTCCATGGTGACTTCGCTCGAGCCGCTGCGCGTTCCGTTCACCACGATGAGCGTCGTCCCCGCCCCCGCGTTGTAGGGATCGTGGCCGTTTCCGCGCCCGGCGTTGCTGGCCACGCCGGGTGACAGGCGTACCAGGTAGACCGGATTGCCACCCACGATCGGCAGTTCGGAAATCCGCCGCTGGTCCATCAGCATGCCGATCGAGGCCGCCGCCGATTCGAGCAGTGGCGTTTCTCCAGTCACCACCACGGACTCCGCCACGTCGCCGACTTGCAGCGCGAAGTCGAGCGTCAGCCGGTCGCTGACGCGCAGTTCGATCTGGTCGCGCACCGCCGTCTTGAAGCCGGGCGCCTCCACCGTCACGCGGTAGATGCCAGGCAGCAGGTAGGGAATCTCATAGTTGCCCTGCTCGTTGGTCACGGAGGCGGCGCCGCTTTTGGTAGCGAGGTTTGTGGCCTGCACCTTCGTCCCGGCCATCACCGCGCCAGTCGAGTCCGAGACTCTGCCGCGAATCGATCCGCGGGACTCCTGCCCGGCGGCGGCCGCCGCGCACAGGACAAGCGCCGCCAGCAGGCGCCACGGCCGCGTGCGAGATCTCTGAGCTGCCATAAGACTGACCCCTTTCTGATCGCGCGGGCGATTCAATTGTCAGCCGTTATCCTATATGAAGATCGCTTAACAAGCAATCCTTGGCGCGCGGTGTTGTAGACTGACCGGATGGCCAGGACGCTCCTGCTGATGCTGCTGTTGGCGCCCGGGGCCGTGCGCGGCGAGGCGCCGCCGGAACGGGCGGTGATCGAGGCGGTCCAGCGCCTGTTCGACGCCATGGCCGCCGGCGACGGCGGCGCCGCGCGCGAGGTGCTGCTTCCCGGCGGAACCTACCGCGCCGTGCGCCAGGACGGCACGGTGAGCGGCGGCACGCACGAGGAGTTCGCCGGGCGGCTCGCCAAGGGCGGGGAAACGCTGCTCGAACGGATGTGGAATCCGAAGGTGCTGATTGACGGGCGCCTGGCCGTGTTGTGGACCGAGTATGACTTCCACCGCGGCGGGAAGTTCAGCCACTGCGGCGTGGACGCTTTCAACCTGGTGAACACGGCCGGAGGCTGGAAGATCGCCGGTTTCACTTACACGGTTGAAACCGCCGGCTGCCGCCCCAGCCCGCTGGGCCCGCCGGCCGGAACGAATCACTTCAAACGCCCATGACATTCTCATTGCCTGACTGGCTGTTACTTGCTCTGTTTTTGCTAAGTACACTTTGGCTTGGACTGCTCGGAAAGCGCTATGTCAAAGGCTCGGACGCTTTTCTGGTGGCCGGGCGCTCGGTGGGACAGTATCTGGGGGCGATCTCGCTGGTCAGCACCGAGATCGGCATCATCACTTACATGTACTACGCCGAGATGGGGGCCATCTATGGCTTCTCGGCTTTCGTAGCCGGTCTCGTGCCCGCCGCCGTCTACCTGTTCCTGGGATCAACCGGTTTCATCATCAGGAGATTCCGCGAGATGGAACTGGTGACCATCCCGGAGTACTTCGAGCGGCGCTACGGGCGCGGCGTGCGGGTGCTCAGCGGAATCCTGATGGCCATCGGGGGCGTGCTGAACTTCGGCGTGTTCCCGGTGATCGAAGCGACGTTCCTGAACATCGTCACCGGCATCCCACGCGAGCACCTGCTCTGGACGATGGTCTTCCTGATGGCGGCGGTGCTCCTCTACACCGCCCTTGGCGGCATGGTCTCCGTGCTGCTCACCAACTACTTCCAGTACATCGTGCTGGTGCTGGCGATGCTGGTGATCACGGCCTGGATGCTGTGGGGCGCCGGCTGGGCACCGGCCGTCGCAAGCGTTTCGGAGCGCCTGGGCGAAAAAGGCTTCAATCCGTTTGTGCATCCGGATTTCGGCTGGAGCTTTCTGCTCTGGCAGGTCCTTATCTGGCTGGCGGTGCTGACCTGCTGGGCGCCGGTGGCCATGCGCGCTTTCGCCTCGGAGAGTCCGGAGGTGAGCAAGAAGGTATTCCGCTGGACCGGGCTGATCT
>CAKZVG010000263.1 GCA_937921835.1 uncultured Bryobacteraceae bacterium
GCCTGGCGGCGCAGGGCATCGAATGGATGCCGGTGAACCTCGACCCGCGCGTCGAAACCGGCGCCGGCTCGCCGCCGGAGATGACCGATTATCTGCCGCTTCCCAGCCGTTCGGTGGACCTGGTGATCTTCGCGCACGTCATCGAACACCTCTACCACCCGATCGACATCCTGCGCGAGGCCGCGCGCGTGCTGAAGCCGGGCGGCAAACTGCTGCTGACCACCGATCACGGCATGCTGCTCGGAGGCTTTCTCAACTATCTCAACAACGGCGCCTATCTTCACGAGCCGGTCGAGACCACGGCGGCGATGGTCTTCAACGAGTGGCGCGGCCACGTCCGCTTCTACACCGAGGGCGACCTGCGCACGTTGCTCGAATCGGCAGGGTTAAAGCCCCTCGACTGCCGTCTGCGGGAGGTCCTCTACGATTCGGTTCCGGAGGAGTTCTTCGTCGAACCCAACACCCGCATCCCGCGCTGGCGCGCCAATCTGCTCACCGAGTTCCCGCCTTTCCGCAACGAAATCCTGCTGCTGGCGGAAAAATCCGCCGCGCTGGAGCGGCTGGCGAATCCCTTCGAGTCCCCGGCCGCGCGCTCGGACCTCCGCCGCCTGGCCGATGAGTACTCCACCGGACGCTGCGAACTCGACCGCGCCACGCTCTGGGACGTGCTCTTTGGCCACCGTCTCTTCCATGGGCGCTGGCCCACCGGGGCGGAACTAAGGAATTATCTGGAAGCCCCGCCCCGCCGGGGGGTGGATGAACTGGTCGAGAACCTGGCAGCCTCGCGCGAGTTCCGCGCGCGTTCCCTCGCCGTGCAACTGGAACGGCCCGGGCCGAGTTGCGTGGTTATGACCGAGACCCCCGAAGGGCTGCGCTTCTTCTTCAGCGTCCAGGACACTTTTGTCGGCTTCCCGGTCGCAGTGGGGGTCTACGAACCTGACGTCCGGGCGGCCCTGGACCGCCTGCTGCGCCCGGGGATGAACTGTCTCGACATGGGCGCCAACTTCGGTTATTATTCAGTGCGCATGGCCTCCGTCGTCCGGCGGGGAGGTGGACGCGTTTTCAGCTTCGAGCCGGAGCCGTTCAGCTTCTCCTTGCTGCTGAAGAACCGGAGCGAGAACCGGCTGGAGGACGCCATCGTTCCCTTCAACGTCGCCTGCGGCGCCGAGGACGCCGAAGCCGCGCTCTACCGGCACCCCAACCCGGCGAACTTCGGCGGCACGCGCGTCGGCTCACCGGGCGCCACGCCCGCCGAGAGCGTCTTTGGCGGCATGGTTCCGCTGCGGCGCGCCGACGAGTTCATCCCCCCCGGCACTCCCATCCATCTCGTCAAGATGGATGTCGAAGGCTTCGAGTACCACGCGCTGCGAGGCATGACCGGAATGCTGTCCCGCGACCACCCGGCGCTGGTGTGCGAGTTCGGCGCCCGGGCGCTGCGTTCCCACGGCGAGGAAGCGCCAGCCCGCTTCCTGGAGGAACTGGCCGGGTTCGGCTACACGGTGTACGAAGCAGCGTCCTTTGGCCGGGGCGAACCCGCCGTTTTCGAGTACCGCCCCGGAGAGGACCAGTACGCCAACCTGGTGTGCCTTCCGGCCGGCTTTCCAATGGAATAGCGGCCGCACAGCGCGGGGATGTTCCTTTACGCCGCCTTCAGCCACAGTGCAGGCCGCAGGACGTGGGGAACAGGAACGCCCCCTATCAAAAGACCAGCTTGATTCCGAGCTGGATGCGGCGCGGGTAGCCACGTTCGGAGGTGACGGCTCCGAACGCGGTGCTCGTGACCGAGGTGTTGGGATTCGAGAACATGGGGTGATTCCAGGCGTTCAGGAACTCGCCGCGGAATTGCAGTTTAAGGTTCTCGTTGATGGACGTGTACTTGATGACGGACATGTCCCAGAGATTGATGCCGTCGGCGCGCAGGCCCGAGAAGCGAGTCGGAAAGGTGCGCAGGTTGCTGCCAAGCTGACGCGCGCTGTTGCGCTCGAATCCGGCGTCAATATTGAACCAGCGTTGGACGGTTCTCTGGCTGTTCGGCAGCGGGAGGTCCTTGAGGTTCCCGAAGAAGATCACGTTGCCGAAGCCCAGCGCCTGGCCTGACTGGCCGTTGAAGATGCCCTGAACCTGCCAGCCCTCGATGAGCCGGCCCGCGAAGCCCTTGGTCCCGGCGAGGAACCGGCGCCCGCGGCCGAAGGGGAATTCGTAGATCCCGCTGACCACCAGCCGGTGCGTGTAGTCCTGGTCCGAGATCACCTCCTCGGGCCGCAGGTCGGCGGCGTTCAGAAAGCCGGTGGCTTCCATGAACTTCGACCAGGTGTGAGAGCCCTGCACGGTGAAGCCGCGGGAAAAACGCTTCTCCATGCGCGTCTGCAAGGAGTGATACCAGGAGTAGCCTTCGTTGGTGGTGCTGTTGAGCGATGTGAAGTGGGGATAGGCAGGAATGAGCGCCGAGCGCGAGATCACCTGACTGGCGCGCCCGGTGCCGGGCAGCAAGGGATAGAAGGGATTCGGGAGGTTCGTGCTGAGGTAGTTGATGGTTGCCTGGTCCCGCACCGGACTGGTGCTGAGATACTCATTCGGGAAGGGCTTCAGGCTGCGCGAGGTCTCCACCTTGGTGCCGCGGTTTCCGACGTAGCTCAGTTCGACGACGAAG
>CAKZVG010000264.1 GCA_937921835.1 uncultured Bryobacteraceae bacterium
TGACCCGCAGTTGTATGCCGTCGCGGATGGTGCGCTTGAATCCCGGCGCCTCGGCGGTCACCCGGTAGACGCCAGGCAGCAGGTACGGGATGTCGTAGCTTCCCGCCTCGTTGGTTACCGAGGAAAGCGCAACGCCGGTGGCGGCGTTCACCACCTCAACCCTGACGCCGGGGATCACGGCGTCCGATGGATCCGTCACGCGGCCGGTGATCGAACCGCGCGTTTCCTGAGCGCTAAGCCCCGCCGCCAGCAAGCCGAGGCTCAGCAGACTGGTCAAAAGCTTCACCGGGCACCTCCATGGAACCACGTTCCGGTATGAATCTATCACACACCGGAACCGGCCACCGGGGGCGGTGAATTCCGATTAGAAAACGAGTTTCGCGCCGAACTGGATCTGCCGCGGCGGCAACTGGTTCAACACCCGCCCGAACTGGACGTTGTTGATGATGCGGCCCACGATGTCGTAGTTCGGGGTGTTGAACAGGTTGAAGAACTCGGCGCGGAACTGCACCTGGAAGCGCTCGCCCAGCCGTACGCCGCGCGCCGCCATGAAATCGAGGTTCGCCATCCCCGGTCCGATGACGGAGTTCCGCCCCACGCTGCCGAAGCTGAACGCCGGCGGCATCACGAAGGCTGAGGTGTCGAAGTAGCGCGCCGTCGAGCGCTCCGAACCGCTCAGCCGCCAGTCCTTGCCCGGCGCCTGGTTGGGACGGATGAGAACCGCGCCCGTGCCGCCGCCGATGCCCGCCGTGTCGCCCGCCAAGTTGATGGTGAAGGGGAAGCCGGTCTGCGCCGACCAGATGCCGGAGAGCGTCCAGCCGCCGAGCAGGTGCGCTCCCATTCCGTCCTGAAGGAAGCGGCGGCCCTTGCCGAAAGGCGCCTCCCAGACCATGGAATGCACCCAGCGCTGGCGCACATCGAAGGACGCCAGCCCGCGTTCGCAACGCAGGCAGAAGGAGTCCTGCGGCGGCGAGTTCTCGGCGCCGTTGGCCCCGCCGGCGTTGCGGAATTGCGGGGCGTTGGTGATCGCCTTCGAGAAATTCCAGGAACTCAGCCACGACAGCCCGCGCGCGAAACGCTTCTCGAAGCGCACGTACAGCGCGTGGTAGTTGGATTGCGCCGCGTGCGGCAGGTAGTTGATGAAGGTCACCGGGACCGAATCCGCCACCACCGTGACGTAGTCGGGGAACTTCGTGCCGGGCGCGAATTGCAGGCGCCCGTAAGGACGGCGCGCATCCACGTTGCCCGGACCGGGCTGCGCGTTGTTGGGCTGCACGTTCTGCTCGAGCTTCAGTCCCAGGGTCGTCAGGTAGCCCGTTTCCACCACCATGTCGCGCGCCAGTTCCCGCTGGACGGTGAGGGTCCACTGCGCCGAGTAGCTCGTGCGCTGGAAGAGATCCAGGCCCGCCTGCTGGATTGCGCCGCTGCCCACCGTGGCGGGTCCGAAAATGTCGAAGCTGCGGAACTGCGGGATGAAGCTGTTGCTCGACAGCGTCTGCGCAATGTTGCCCGGCAGCACCGCCGCCAGACGGAACAGCGGATTGGCGTCGGTGGCCGCGTAGAAGATGCCGGCGCCGGCGCGAACCACCGTCCTGGGCGTCGCGGTCCAGGCCAGGCCCAGCCGCGGAGAGACATTGTTCCTGTCGGTGTAGGCGCACCCCTTGGGATAACCGGATTGCCCGCAGATGAAGAACGTCGCGCGGTAAAAGCCCAGCCGCCCCTCGGCAAAGATCTCCTGCGGAGTGGGCGCGCCGCGATAGTCGATGCTGCCCATCTGCTGGCGGTGGTCGTGGAACGGCGGCGCGAGTTCATAGCGCAAGCCGGCGTTCAGCGTCAGCCGCGGATGCAGCCGGATGTCGTCCTGCACGTAAGCGGAAAAGGCCTGCTGCCGGGCGTCGATGCGGCTGGGGCCCACCGAGCGCGAGCCTTGCTGGGGCAGGCCGAGCAGCGTGCTGGCCAGAATGTGCCCGGTGCCGTCGTTGGACGCCGTGCGGGAGGTGAACCCGGCCGAGAACTGGTACTGGCCGGTCACGTTGGCCGACTCGTGCCGGTTGTACTGGAGCCAGAGCATTTCGCCGCCGAAAGAAAACGAGTGCCGCCCGCGGATCCAGGACAGGTTGTCGTAAACCTGGAAGGTGTTGTTGCGCACCAGCACCGTGCCGCCGCCCGTGGTTCCGGTGAAGCCGCCCGCCCCGCCCATGGTGGGGTAGCCGGCCACCACGAAACGCGGCAGCGTGCGGTTGGTTCCACCCACGGAGAACAACGGTTCCGGCAAGCCGTCCTGGAAGCGCAGCCGGTTGAAGCCCAGGCGCACTTCGTTCACCAGGCTCGGGCCGAGCACCTGAGTTGAACCCGCCACCACGTTCTGCGGCCGCGATTCGCCGATGCGGTCGCGGTTGGGCACCACGTCGGGAATCGTGTTGCTCTCCTCCCAAAGCGAGTAGCGCGTGAAGAAAGTCAGTTTCTCCGACCGCACGTAGTCCACCCGCAGCGAGTAGTTGTCGGCGTTCTGCTGGAGAACGCCGGAGGCGTTGGCGAACTGCGCCGTCCCGATGGTGGGCAGCGGCAGGGCGTTCATCGCCGCCGCGGTGAGTGGGCTTTGCCGGCTGCCCGGGATCTGGAAGTTGGGGAACGGCTGGCGGACGCCGCCCGAGAGCGTGTCCGGATCGTAGATGCCGCCGCGCGTCTGGCTGAAGTCGCCGCGGCGCTCAAGCGCGGTGGGAACCGCCACCGTGGTCAGGCCCGCGCCCGCCTGCCGGATGCGCAAACCCTCCCAGGCGCCGAAAGCGAACACCCGGTTCTTGCGGACCGGTCCGCCCGCCGCCGCGCCGTACTGGTTGCGCTGGTACTTCGGCAGCTTGGACTGGTTCAGGTTGAAGGGGCGCGCGTCGAAGACACGGTTGCGCAGAAACTCCCACGCCGAGCCGTGCAACTCGTTGCCGCCCGACTTGGTCACCACGTTGATCTGCGCGCCCGATGCCCGGCCGTAGCGCGCGCTGAACTGCGCCGTCTGCACCTGGAACTCGGCGATCGAGTCGATCACCGGGCTGTAGCTGAGAGCGTTGTAGTCGGGGTCGGTGTTGGCCGCGCCGTCCAGCAGGAAGGCATTGTTGTTGGTGCGCCCGCCGCTGACGCTCAGCCCGCCGGTCTGGTTCAGACGCACGCTGTTCTGCTGTACCGTGCGCCCGCCGCGGTTGGCCCCCGGCGCCAGCAGCGCCAGCGAAATGAACTGCCGCCCGTTGAGCGGCAGGCTCATGATTTTCTCTTCGGTGACCACCGCGCCCTGCGCTACGCTCTCGGCCACCAGCAGCGATGCCGTCCCCTCCACCTGCACCGTTTCGGCCACCTCGCCGAGCACCAGACCCACCGCGATCTGCGCCGCCTGCGCCACCTGCACGCGCACCGCGCCGTCGCGGAACTGCTTGAAGCCGGGGGCCTCCACCGTCAATTCGTAGAGACCGGGAGCGAGCAGC
>CAKZVG010000265.1 GCA_937921835.1 uncultured Bryobacteraceae bacterium
AACGCCGCTTTGCGAAGCTCCGGCACGGTAGGGGAATCGAATGCAACCCAATCCCGAACCCATTCACGTCGCGCGCCGGCCTCTCGACCTGGAGGACTACATCGACATCGTGCGCCGGCACCGCGGGTGGATTTTCGGCCCGGTGTTCCTGGCGCTGGTGACCGCGGTCGTTGTGGCTTACGCGTGGCCGGATACCTACATATCGACGGCGGTCATCCGCGTCGTGCCGCCGCAGATCCCGGAACGGCTGGTGCCGAGCAACGTGAACGCCGAGATCGACCAGCGTATCAACTCGATGTCGCAGGCGATCCTCAGCCGGAACACGCTCTCGGGCATGATCCAGACCTACAACTTGTACCCGTCCGAGCGGCAGCGGATGCCGATGGAGGACGTGGTCGAGAACATGCGCAAGAACATCCGGGTGGGGCGCGCGCTCGGCGACTTCCGCACCCGCAGCGGTTCGGTGTCCGCCTTCAGCGTTTCCTTTTCCTACCCGGACCGGATGATCGCGCAGCGGGTCACCTCGGAGCTGGTGACGCGGTTCATCGACGAGAACGTGCGCACCCGGTCCAGCCAATCGGTTCTGACCACCCAGTTCCTGCGTGACCAGTTCGAGCAGGCCAAGCGGGAACTCGACGCGGTCGAACAGCGGCTCTCGGAGTTCCGGGCGAAGAATTTCGGCCGCCTGCCGGAGCAGGTGGAGACCAACCTTCAGCAAATGTCGGTGCTCGAGACCCGCCTGTCGACGATTCAGTCCGCGCTCTCCCGATCGGCCAATGAGAAGCTGCTCCTGGAGGCGCAGGTGCAGACGCTCAACTCGCAGTTGTCGCGGCTGCAAGGCCCGCCTCCCGAGGTTGCCGCCGCCCTCCCCGTGCGGAACGAGCGCATCGAGCAGTTGGAGCGCGACATCGAGCGGCTGCGGATGGCCTTGAGCGGCCTGCGCGAACGATACCGGGAATCGCACCCGGACGTGCAACGGCTGGAATCGCAGTTGAACGTCCTGCTGGCGGCGCGCGACAAGCTTGTCGCCGAGGAGAAGGCCAAGCCTCCGGCGGAACGGGCGTCGCACCGGCCCGACCCAAGCGCGGCGCGCGAAGCGGCCGCCATTCAGGCCGCCATCGCCAAGACCCAAAGCCTGATTCAGGTTCAGGAGCTGGAATCCGCCAACCTGGTGCGGGAACGGGAACGCGTGGAGAAGTCGATCGCCGAGATCCGCGACCGGCTCCAGATCTCTCCCGTCAACGACAGCGAGTATTCGCGGCTGGTGCAGGACCGGAACCTGGCCCGGATGCGGTACGACGAGCTCGACCGTAAACGGAACCAGTCCGAGCTCGCTTCGGATCTCGAAAACCAGCGCGCGGGAGAGACCCTGGAGTTGCTGGATCCCGCCTCGCTGCCGCAGAGCCCGTCCGCCCCCAACCGGGCCCGGATCATCCTGGTCGGCCTGATGGCCGGGCTGGTGCTGGGAGTGGGACTGGCGTTCACGCTGGAAGTCAAGGACACTTCGCTCAAGAACCTGAAAGACGTCCGGGCCTACACCAAGCTGTCGGTTCTGGCCAGCGTGCCGCTGCTTGAAAACGATCTGCTGGTGCGCCGCCGCCGGCGCGTGGCTTGGCTGGTGTGGAGCGGCGTGGGCTTCCTGGGAGCCGTCATCATGGCGGCGTCGGTCGTTCTATATCACATGAAGCGCAGCTAGAGGCGGAAGTCCGCCGGAGGGGTGATCTCGATGAGCAGAGTCTATGACGCGTTGCGGCGGGCCGAACAGGCGGGCGTGAACCTGTCCGCCACGCCGGCCGCCGGGCCGGTTCCCGCGGCGCCGCCGCTCAACGGGCTCCTGGATCTCATCCAGGAAGTCCCGTACACGCCCAATCCGGAGGCGCACATGATCGACGCCTCGCGGCCTGAGGCGGCGCCCGCCGAAGAATTCCGCGCGCTGCGCACCCGGCTGAACCACATGCAGAGCCTTCAGCCGATCCATTCCGTGATCGTGACCAGCACGTCGCCGGCCGAGGGCAAGTCTTTTTCGGCCGTCAACCTCGCCCTGGCGCAGGCCAACATCTCCGGCAATCTGACGCTGCTGGCCGACTTCGACTTCCGGCGCCCGATCATCCACAACATGTTTCAGATCGAGCGCAGCCCCGGCATCACCGACTACCTGCTTGGCAAGGCGCCCCTGCACCAGGTGATCCGTAAGATCTCCGGGACCAGCTTGTACGTCATGCCCGCCGGCGAAGCGGTGCTCAATCCGCTCGAGCTTCTGAATCTGCGCGAGGTCAAAGCCATGCTGATCCAGTTGCCTTCCCTCTTCAACTGGGTGATTCTCGACAGCCCCCCGCTGCTGTTCGCCGCCGACGCCAACCTACTGGCGACGCTCTGCCATGGCACCCTGCTGGTGGTCCGGATCGGCGCCACGACGATTGACTCCGTCACCCGCGCTATGCAGTCCCTGTGCCAGAACAACGTGCTGGGGATCATCGTGAACGGTGCCCGCCGCGGCGAACTCTACAGTAAGTACACTTACTACCACTCTTACTACTACTCTTACGGTAACCGTTCCGGCGACAAGCCGGGCGGGGAGCCGGGCGAAATGCAGGAGCAGAAGCGGGACCAGCCGCCTGCGGCGGGTTGAGCGCCCGCCGGCGGCGCGCGATCGGCTATGCTGATTCGCATGACCCGCCGCCATTTTCTCGCTTCGGCGGCCGCCTGCGCCGCCGCGCAAGGCCGCCAGCGTCCTAACGTCCTGTTCCTTTCCGTCGACGACATGAACGACTGGGTGGGGTGCCTTGGCGGCTACCCGGGTGTTCGAACCCCGCACATCGACCGCCTGGCGCGCCGCGGCGCCCTCTTCTCCAACGCCCACTGCGCCTCGCCGCTCTGCAACCCCTCGCGCACCTCGCTGTTGACGGGCCTCGCCGCGCACACCACCGGCATCTACAACAACGACCAGTGGTGGCGCCCGGCGCTCCCTGGCGTGGTCACCCTTCCCCTCCATTTCAAGCAGAACGGCTATCACGTCGCCGGAGCGGGCAAGGTCTTCCACCATACGGCGGGCTTCAATCCGCCCGATCAGTGGCATGAGTTCCGCTTGCAGGTCTTCGACGATCCCTGGTACCGCCGCGCGGACTGGTATCCGTGGAACAAGCGAGTGCCACCGCCGCCCGGACATCCCTTCAACGGGCTTCACGACTTCCCCGGCGAGTTCGACTGGGGCGTGCTCCCGTGGCCCGAAGGCGAGTACGGCGACATGAAAGCGGTGGAGTTCGCCGAGGAGTTTCTGTCCCGGCGGCACCAGCAGCCGTTCTTCCTCTCCATCGGACTCTGGCACCCGCACATCCCGCTCTTCGCGCCCCAGAACTACTTCGACCTGTATCCGGAGGACCGGGTGAAGCTGCCCGAGTGCCCCCCCGGCGATCTCGACGACGTTCCCGAGATGGGACGCAAGTTCGCCGCCGCCCGCCGCGCCGAGCACGATCGCATTCTGAAGGAAGGCAAGTGGCGCGAGGCGGTGCGCGCGTATCTGGCGTGTATCTCCTTCGCTGACGCCATGGTCGGGCGGACGCTGGCGGCGCTCGACCGGAGCGCTTACGCCCGCGACACCCTGGTGGTGTTCTGGTCCGACAACGGCTGGCACTTGGGCGAGAAGGAGCACTGGCACAAATCGACGCTCTGGCAGCGCTCGACCCACGTGCCGCTCATCTTCAGCGGGCCGCCGGTGCGGGCGGCCGGCCAGACCCGCCAGCAGGCGGTCACGCTGCTCGATCTCTACCCGACCCTGGTCGAGCTGTGCGGTCTGCCCCCGCGCAAGGAACTCGAAGGCGAGAGCCTGGCGCCGCTGCTCGCCAACCCGCGCGCCCGGCGCGAGCGCCCGGCGGTGATCACCTACCTCGAGGGCAATCACGCCGTTTGTGACGAGCGCTGGCGCTACATCCGCTACCGCGACGGCGGCGAGGAGCTATACGACCGCCACGCCGACCCGGGAGAGTTCCGCAACCTGGCTTCCCTGAAGCGCCACGAGAGCGTGAAACGGAACCTGGCGCGCTGGATACCGAAATCCAGCGCCGCGCCGCAACCGGAAAAGGATGCCTACGACTTCGACTTTGCCACCCACACCTGGAAGCGGAAGGGGTGAACGCGGGCCGTACCGCCTAAGGCTCTCCCAGACTTCCGGCGGCTGGCCGGATCCCTTCACGACACGCGTCCGGGCAGCCGCTCTTCCCTGCGCACCGTGGCCAGAATGATGGCCAGACCCACCGGATACAGCACTCCGCAGACCAGGAAAACCGGAGCGAAGGACGCCGCCTCGACGATGCGTCCGATGGCGAGGCTCGACAGGAAGCCGCCGATGCCGCCCGCCGTCCCCGACAGACCCACCACGGTGGCGACGCTCGAGGCCGGGAACAGGTCTCCGATGAGCGTCATGTAGTTGGTCATCCAGAAGCCATGGGCGAACATCAGCACGCCGAGCAGGGTCACCGCCCAGAAGGAATCGGGCGCGCGAAGAGCGAGGATCGAGACCGGCGTGAGAAACGCCGCCCCGGCCATGACCGCCTTGCGGGCGCGGGGCGGATTCCAGCCGCGGCTCACCAGCCGGTCCGACACCCCTCCGCCCAGCAGTGAAGAGATTCCCAGCGTGAGAAACGGGATCCAGGACAGCCGCCCGATCTCTTCGAGCGACGCGCCGCGCTCGCGGCTGAGATACTGCGGGATCCAGAACATGTAGAAGTAGAACACCGGGTCGAGCAGGAAGCGCGTAAGCACGAAGCCCCACACCTCGCGGCGCGCCGCGAGCGCCGCCACCGGCCAGGGCTTCTCCTTGCCGCCGGCGTCGCGTCCGGTGAGGATCAGTTCGCGCTCGAGGGCGTTGGCGAAGCGCGATTCCTCGGGTTTGCGGAACAGCAGGAACCAGGCCGCCACCCACAGCGCGCCGATCGCTCCGGTGAGGACGAACGCACCGCGCCAGCCCACCGACTGCGACGCCGCCACGATCAGCGGCGGCGCCAGCACGGCGCCGATGGCCGAGCCTCCGGTGGTCGCCAGGCCCATCGCCAGCGCGCGTTCGCGCTTCGGGAACCATTCGAGAATCCCCTTGGCCGCGCCCGGAAAGCAGCCGCCCTCGCCTACGCCCAGCAGGAACCGGAAGGCGGTGAGCTGCCCGCCGCTGCGAGCCACGGCGTGCAGCAGGCTTGCCACGGTCCAGAAGGCGACGCTCAAGCCCAGCCCCAGCCGCGTCCCCACCAGGTCGATGATCCGACCGCCCACGGTGAACATCACGCTATAGGCGAGCGTGAAAGCCGACACCGCCTGCGCGTATTCGATGTTGGTGAGTTCGAGGTCCGGCAGGATGCGCGGCGCCAGCACCGAGAGCACCTGCCGGTCGAAGAAGCTCAACGCCGAGGCGCAGAACAACAGCCCCGCCACAACCCAGCGGAAGCGTGTCGCCGGCTTCACTCAGCGGGACTCCCGCGCCACCACGGCGCATTCGATGTTCAGAACGCCCGCGATCTTCTCCAGCGCTCCGACGCGGTGGCCCACGCCGAGCGCGAAGTGGTGCGTCGGGCCTTCCGCCACCCAGCGCTTGAGGAACGTGCGCACGTCGGGTTTGAAGAAGCCGCGCGTGTTGGTGTTGCC
>CAKZVG010000266.1 GCA_937921835.1 uncultured Bryobacteraceae bacterium
CCGAGGGCGCGCGCGCCGTGCCTGGCGATTTGCGGCAAGAAGCGTCGCTCGACGCCGCCTTTCACGGCGCCGACGCCGTGTTCCTGCTGAACGCGCTCAGCCAGGACGAGACCGCGCAGGGCCTGGCGGCGGTGAACGCGGCCAGGCGCAACGCAATCGCGCACGTGGTCTACATGAGCGTGCACCGGCTGCGCGAGGCGGCGCACATCCCGCACTTCGCCACCAAGATCCCGGTCGAGGACGCGCTGCGGGATTCCGGACTGGCCTGGACGTTTCTTCAGCCGAACAATTTCTTCCAAAACGATCTCTGGTTCGCCGAAGCCATCACCCGCTACGGCGTCTATCCGCAGCCGATCGGCGGCGTGGGAAGCAGCCGCGTCGACGTGCGCGACATCGCCGACGCCGCGCTCAACGCCCTGACCACGCCCGGGTTCCGCGGGCAGGCCTGGCCGCTGGTGGGTCCGGATGTTCTGACGGGCGAGCAGGTGGCCGCGATCTACGCCAAACATCTCGGGCGGGAAGTCCGCTACGCCGGCGACGATCTCGAGGCATTCGCCGCTCAGGCCGGCCGGATGCTTCCGGAGTGGCTGGTCCACGACCTGTGCCTCATGTACGGGCATTTCCAGAAGCACGGTCTGAAGGCCACGCCGGAGGAACTGGAGCTTTGCGCGCGGATCGTGGGTCACAAGCCGCGCTCCTTCGACTCCTGGGTGGCCGAAGTGGTTCCCTCCTGGAAGGCGGCGGCCGCGGGGCAGTGATCCGCTACTACATCACGGACCGCAAGGCGGCGGGCGGGATCGAAGCACTCGCCGCCTGCGCCGCGCGGGCCATGGCGGCCGGCGTGGACATGATTCAGATTCGCGAGAAGGATCTGAGCGCCCGTGAACTGCTCGCGTTGGCGCGGCGCATTCTGGCCCTTCCGGAGCGCGGCGCGACGCGGATCCTGCTGAACTCGCGCCTGGACGTGGCCCTTGCCGCGGGGGCGCACGGCATCCATCTGCCCTCGGACTCGCCTCCCGCCTGGCGCTGGAAGGCGCTGGCCGGCGAAGAGTTCCTCGCCGGCGTTTCCTGCCATAGTCTGGAAGAGGCGCGGGCCGCCGAAGCGGGCGGCGCCAGCTTCATCGTCTTTGGCCCCGTATTCCACACCGCCTCGAAAGCCGCCTACGGGCCCCCGCTCGGCCTGGACCGCCTGCGCGAAGCCGCCGCGCTCGTGCGGATCCCGGTGCTCGCCCTGGGGGGCGTCAATGCCGGGAACATCGGGCAGTGCCTGGAGGCCGGCGCGGCGGGCATCGCCGGGATCTCGCTCTTTCAGCAGCCCCGCCTCTGAGGCGCCGCGCGGGGACTTTTCTCCATCGGGACGCGCGTTCCTTGCATTTGATAAGGTGAACCCGGCCGCGGATCGGACGGGTTGGTGCGCGCCATGAACTTCGTATCTCTGCAAATGCTGACCGGCGACCGGGCCAAGTACCTGGGCCTGGTGCTGGCGATCGCGTTTTCCACTTTCCTCATGTCGCACCAGATGTCGATCTTCGCCGGACTCCTGGAGCGCACCCGTTCGCAGATCTCCGACATTGAGGACGCGGAAATCTGGGTGATGGACGCCAAGACCCGCTACGTCGATGAAGTGCGAGCGCTGTCGGACCAGGAACTCTACCGCGTGCGCGGCGTCCAGGGAGTGGAATGGGCGGTCCCCCTGTTCAAAGGAGTTGCCCGCGTCAAGAACGAAGAAGGAACGTTCCGCAACGCGATTCTCCTCGGTCTGGACGACGCCACGCTTACCGGCGTGCCGCGCCGCATCCTCGCCGGCAGTTGGCAAGCGATCGGGGAGCCCGAGACAATTCTCATCGACCGGGTCGGCTACCAGTTCTTCTTCCCGGGACAGCCTTACCGCGCCGGCGGCCGCCTCGACGTGGGCGGCAAGTGGGTCACCATCGGCGCCGTGGCGGATGCTTCTCCCCCGTTTGTCAACCTGCCGGTGGTTTACGCGCGCTACAGCGACGCCATCGCGATGGTGGGGCGGGAGCCGCAGCAGATGTCGTTCGTGCTGGCGAAGCCGCAAGGCGGCGTGGCGCCCGCAGAACTGTGCCGCCGCATCCAGGCTGCCACCGGTTTGAAGGCGGCCACGAAACAGGAGTTCGGCTGGGAAACCATCTGGTACTACATTGCTAACACCGGCATTCCGATAAATTTCGGCATCACCATCACCATCGCGCTGATGGTGGGCGCGCTGGTCTCCGGCCAGACCTTCTCGCTGTTTATTCTGGAAAACCTTCGTTTCTTCGGCGCTCTCAAGGCCATCGGGGTCACGACGCCGCGGATTGTGGGGATGATTCTGTTGCAGGCGGTGGTGGTGCTGTTCATCGGCTACGGCCTGGGGGTTGCTCTCACGGCGGCGTTCTTCGAACTCACCAAGGACAATCTGGATTTGCGCGGCTTCCGGCTGCTGCCCGAAATTATGCTCCTGGTGGCCGGCGTGATCTTCGGCGTGGTGCTGCTGGCCACGATGGTCAGCGTACGCCGCGTCGCGGTGGTCGATCCGGCGGTGGTGTTCCGGGGCTGATGGGGGGTGCGGGAATGTCCCAACCAGCGGTGGTTTGTGAAAGAGTCGAGAAAAGCTTCGGTAGCGGTGAGCAGCGCCTGCGGGTGCTGCGCGGCATCGACCTCACGGCCAACTATGGCGAGATGACGTTTCTGCTGGGGCCATCCGGATCGGGTAAGACCACGCTGCTGAGCATCATCGCGGGGATTCTCCGGGCTGACGGCGGCACGGTGCGGGTGCTCGATCGCGATCTGGCGCGGCTGCGTAACGGCGAGGGCGCCAAGTTCCGGCTCGAGAACCTCGGATTCGTCTTTCAGCAGTTCAACCTGATCCCGGCGCTGACCGCCGCCGAGAACGCGGCGGTGCCGCTGCTGGCGGCGGGCGCCAGGCGCAAGCCGGCCGTCGAGCGGGCGCGCGCGCTGCTGGCCGATCTGGGCATGGGTCACCGCGCGGACGTGCTCCCAAGCAAGCTGAGCGGCGGCGAGCAGCAGCGCGTGGCCTTCGCGCGCGCCCTGATTCAGGATCCGCGGCTGGTCATCTGCGACGAGCCGACTTCGGCGCTGGACGGCGCGGCGGGGCGGCACGTCATGGAACTGCTGCGCAACGTCGCCGTCAGCCCGCAACGCGCTGTGGTGGTGGTCACCCACGACTTCCGCATTCTGGAGTTTGCCGACCGCATCGCCGAGATCGACGACGGAGTGATCCAAAAGATAGAAACGCGCAAAAGGGAGTCCTCATGATCCTCAAGTATGCTTTGCCCGCCGCCGCGGCCCTGGCGTTGGGTTTCGCTGTGCTGAGCGTGAACCGTATGAAGCCGGAGGTGGTGCAGGCCGAGCCTCCGCAGGCCCCGCCATCCTCTCCCTTCGATGCCCGGATCGGCGCGACCGGCATCGTGGAGACGCGGTCGGAGAACATCTCGATCGGCGTTCCTGTGTCCGGTCTTGTGATGCAGGTGATGGTCCGCCCGGGCGATGCGGTGCGGCGCGGCCAGCCACTGCTCACGCTGGACGGGCGCGATCTGCAAGCGGAACTGGCGCTGCGTGAAGCGGCCCTCGAAGTGGCCGCCGCGCGGCTCCAGCGCCTGCGCGAGTTGCCCCGCCCGGAGGAGATCCCGGTGGCGGAGGCGCGCCTGGCGGAAGCGCGCGCGCAGCTCGGAGACGCACGGACACAGCTTCGCATGATGGAGTCGGTTCCGGACCGGAGAGCGGTCCGCCTCGAGGATCTCGAAAAGCGGCGGAAAACGGTGGAAGCCGCGGCGGCTCGCGTGCAAGAAGCCGAGGCGGCGCTGGCCTTGCTCCGGGCCGGGGCGACGCCGCAGGAATTGCGGGTTGCCGGGAGCGAACTGGAGCAGGCCCGGCGGCAGGTGGAGCGCGTGCGCGCGGACCTTTCCCGCCTCACCGTCGCCGCTCCGATCGCGGGCCGGATCCTCCAGGTGAATATCCGGCCGGGCGAGTATGCGGCGGCGGGTCCGGCGGCCCAGCCGTTGATTTTGATGGGTTCCAGCGGGCCGCTGTATGTCCGCGCCGAGGTGGATGAAAAAGACGCCTGGCGCCTCAATCCAGGCTCGGCGGCCTCGGCCAGCGTGCGGGGCAATTCCAGTCAGCGCTACGCGATGAAGTTTGTCCGCATCGAACCGTACGTCGTGCCCAAACGGAACCTGACCGGAGATGCGGTCGAGCGCGTGGATACGCGCGTGCTCCAGGTGCTCTATGAGCTTCCCGCGGGCGCGCCGGTCTACGCGGGCCAGCGGATGGATGTGTTTATCGAATCGCGGGGGAATTAATCCTGAATGCTGAAGGTGCTTCTCCTCTGTCAGCTTGTGGCCGCGCCGGGGCCGTGGTGGGAACGCTACGGCGATCCGGTTTTGAACCGGCTCGCCGGGCGCGCTCTGGAAGGCAATCTCGACATCCGAGCGGCCCTTGGGCGCGTGGCCGAAGCGCGCGCCGTGGCGGGCGAAGCCAGAAGCGCGCTGCTGCCCTCCACCGGCTACTCGGCCGGCGCGCAGCAGCTTCGCGGCGGCTTCCAGCAGGGCGTCATCCGCATCCCGCGGGATGGCGGCTCCTCCGGAGGGAGCTTCGTGGCCCCGTTCGAAACCGGCCTGCTATCGTCCAGCTTCGACCTGCGTTGGGAGGCCAGCCTCTGGGGCGCCAGTGCGAAGCGTCTGAGAGCGGCGCGCGCCGGAGTCCTCGAACGCGCCGAGGAACTGGAGGCGGTCCGGCTGATGGTGGTGGCCGAGGTGGCCCGCGCCTACTTCGAATGGCGCGGGGCGGCGGATCAGTTGGCGGTTGCCCGCCGCAATCGCGACGCGCAGGCCGAGTTGCTTGGCCTGGTGCGCCAGCGCGCCCAGGCCGGCCTCGCGCCCGAACTCGATGCCGAGCGGCAAGCGGCGGCGCTCCATACCCTGGAGGCGGCGATTCCGCCGCTGGAGCTTCAGCGGGTCACGCGCGTCAACCGTCTGGCCATGCTGCTCGGGGATCGCGACGCCGCGCGGCTGCTGCCGGACGAACTCTCCGCGCCGGTTGCGCTTCCGCCGCTTGAAGGCGGGGTCGACTCGGCTTTGCTGCTCGGCCGGCCGGACGTGCGCGCGGCGAACGCGGCCATTCTGGCCGCCACGGCGCGCGTGAAAGAGGCGCGCGCGGAGCTGTATCCGCGGGTTGTGCTCACCGGACTGGCGGGGCGCCAGTCAACCAGCTTCGCGGGCTTGTCGCTTGGGGGAGGGAATTTCTTCAGTATCGGTCCTCAGCTTGTGCTCCCGGTCTTTACGGGCGGCAGGATCCGCGCCAATATCGCCGCCAGCGACGCCCGGCTGGAGCAGGCCAAGACCGCCTACGAGCAGGAACTGCTCCAGGCGTTTCAAGAGGCCGAAGACGCCATTGCGGCGTACCGGGCCGAGCACGCCCGGCTCGGCCAT
>CAKZVG010000267.1 GCA_937921835.1 uncultured Bryobacteraceae bacterium
TCCGGCCACCGAGATGCCGCTCTCCAGGAGGCCCGCCAGCAGCCTGGATTCGTACAGCAGAGCCTTGTCGCCGCGCCGGAAACCACCGCCGTGAATGAAGACCGCCAGCGGCGTGGGCCGCTCCGGATCCGCGATCCAAAGGTCGAAAGTATTGCGGGGATGCGGGCCGTACCGCTCGTTCACGTAACTGGCCCGCGTGCCATCGGGCGCCACCGGTTCGCGCTTCAGGGCTTCCTCGATCTTCTTCCCGAAATCGATGGCGCCGCCGGCCATGGCTTCGATCTCGGCGTCGGAGACGCGCCCGCCCGCGGCGCCGGACTGCTGGCCGGGGGCCGGGACAGCGGCGAACAGATTCACAGCCGCCAGCAAAGCCAGCCAACGGAAGCCGTCTGAACACATGAGAGCAGGGTAAGCCGGGGCGGGAAGCGCCGTCAAGCGAGCCGTTCCGCGGCGTCCCGCACCAGCGTGGCGACGGCTTGCGCTTCGGCGGAGAGGCCCTCGCCCACGGGGCCCACTTTTTCGGCGGTCTTGAACTTCACCGAAACGCGATCAGGATCGATGGACAGCGCCGCGGCCAGGGATTCGCGGATGGCTGTGCGGAAGTCCTTGAGCTTGGGCCGTTCCAGAATGACGTTGGCGTCGATGTTGGCGATGCGGTAGCCGCGCCCGGCGGCGAGCGCGGCCGCATGGCGCAGGAACAACAGGCTGTCGGCGCCGCTCCAGCGCGGGTCGGTGTCGGGGAAGTGCATCCCGATGTCGCCCAGCGCCAGCGCGCCCAGCAGCGCGTCGGTGATGGCGTGGGCCAGCACGTCGGCGTCGGAGTGCCCCTGCGCGCCGAAGTCGCAGGGGATGCGCACGCCCCCCAGGATCAGCGGACGCCCCGGCGCCAGGCGGTGGGTGTCCCAGCCCAGTCCGGTGCGGATCTCGAAGCCGCTCACGAGGCCTTCCGGCGGGCCGCTTCCTCGGCCAGGAACAGGCGCGCCAGGTCCATGTCGGAGGGCCGGGTGATCTTGATGTTGCGGTCGCTGCCGATGACCACGCTCACTTCCACCCGCTCCAGACGTTCGACCAGACTGGCTTCGTCGGTGCCGGTGAAGGCATCCTCGCGCGCCCGGGCGAAAGCTTCGCGCAGCAGGTCCGGCCGGAAGACCTGGGGCGTTTGCGCCAGGGCCAGGTTATCGCGCGGGATGGTCTCACGGATCTTATTGCGGTGCACCCGCTTGACGGTATCCACGGGGACGATTCCCACGATGGCGGCGCCGCTCTGCTCGGCTTCGGCCAGCACGCGCTCAATGGTGGCTTCCTCGATGAACGGGCGCACGGCGTCGTGCACCGCCACCAGCGTGGTGTCCGGCGCGATGGCGGCCAGCGCGTTCTCGACGGACTGCTGCCGGGAATCCCCGCCTTCCACCAGGCGCACCGGGCGCGGCGGCTGTTCGCGTTCGAGCAGTTCGCGCACCCAGGACATGTCCTCGGCGCGCAGCGCGACGATGATCTCCGTCACCGCCGGGCAGCGGAGGAATTTGCGGATGGTATGCAACAGGATCGGGGCGCCGTCCAGCTGCATGAACTGCTTCCGGCTGGTGCCCCACTTTTCGGGCTGGGACTTGCCCATGCGGGTTCCCAAACCCGCCGACGGCAGGATGACTGAGACTTTCATCTGGCTATGTACCCCATCCGGCAGGCGGCCACGAACGGCTGGCGGCGCGCCCCCTGCCGGCATTCGGAAGCGGAGTGCTAAGTTCCAATTTTACACGAGGTTCTGTGGGAACGCAGAGCGGCGGGTCTTCACTGGACCCGGTTGGCGGCCGAGCGCGCCAGTTCCATCTCGCGCTGCCAGCGCAGCCGGCCTTGCAGTTCCTGCCAGAGCGTCGAGAACCCCATCCAGTAATAACCGCCCACGAACAGCAACAGGAACGGAATCGCCAGGAAATTGTAAGTGTCGATGGCGTAGGCGACCATCATGAGGAAGTAAGTGCCGATGCCCAGTTCGATGAAAGGCAGCCAGCCGCTGCGGCGGCGGTATTCGGGGGCTTCGACGCGCTTCTTTTCCGCCCCCAAGGCGTACTTGGCGGTGCGGGCGAAACTGGTCTGAATTCCGAACAGGGCTTCCAGCACGGCGCGCGTGTTGGTGATCGTGAGACCAACGCCGGCCGCCATCAGCATGGGCAGCAGCGCTATGGAGCGCTTCCAGCGGTCCGGGTAGAGTTCGCGCTGCGCGAACAGGTAGAAGGCGCCGATCGACCAGAAGTTGGCGAAAACCAAGGGCAGGTCGATGACCAGCATCTGGAACCAGCCCATGTAGAAGCGCACGATCATCACCGGCAGCATCAGCGCCGAAACCACCACCATCAGCGGGAAGGAAATGTTGGGAGTCAGATGGACAAAGGCTTCCCACTTGGTGCGGAACGGAAGGGGCGCGCTCAAGATGCGCGGCAGGAGCTTGCGCGCCACCTGCGTAAGGCCCTTGGCCCAGCGCGACTGTTGCACCTGGAAGGCATAGCTTTCCACCGGCAGCTCGGAGGGGCAATCGATGCCCGGCACGTAGAGAAAGCGCCAGCCCTTAAGCTGCGCGCGGTAGCTGAGATCGGAATCCTCGGTGAGCGTATCGTGCTGCCAGCCGCCGGCGTCTTCGATCATGCGGCGGCGCAGGATGCCCGCGGTCCCGTTGAAATTGAAGAACAGACCGGCTCCGCAGCGCGCTCCGTGCTCGAGCACGAAGTGCGCGTCGAGCAGCATGGCCTCGACTTCGGTGAGGATACTGTAGTGGCGGTTGAGGTAGCTCCAGCGGGTCTGCACCACGCCGATCGCCGGGTCGGAGAAGAAATGAATGGTGCGCTGAAGGAAGTCGGGAGCGGGAACGAAGTCGGCGTCGAACAAGGCGACGAATTCGCCGGTGGCGGTTTTCAGGCCCTCCTGAAGAGCGCCGGCTTTGTAGCCGTGGCGGTTCGTGCGGTGGTGATACTCGATGGGGCAGCCCCCGGCGCGGTAGCGCGCCACCAGGCTCTGGGTGAAGGGGTGGGTTTCGTCGGTGGAATCGTCCAGGACCTGGATCTGGAGCCGGTCCCGGGGGTAGTCGAGCTTGGAGACCGCCTCGACCAGGCGCTCGACGACGAACCGTTCGTTATAGAGGGGCAACTGTACGGTGACGCGGGGCAGTTCCTCGAAGCGCCGCGCGGGTTCCTTCGGGAGCCGCTTACGGTGCCTCAGGTACATGCGGATGGTCTCGTAGCGATGCAATCCGTAGAAGCTGAGGATGATCAGCAGCGTGAAGTAAGGGAGCAGAATCATCCAGTCGAACCACTCCAACTGGTGCACCCCGGCGAAGGAGTCGTCGAAGAAGGTACGCAGCAGCGAATTCGGTTGGATGAAGGCGAACACCAGCGCTCCTTGCTGGATCAGCATCGATCCCGGCGCAACCGGGCAACGCTTTCATTCTACCGCGATCCCACCCCCGGCAACCTCGCCGGCAGGAACGCGTAGCTGGCGGTTTATGATGGAGGTATGAGGCTCGGCCGCATCGCGCTCCACGTTGCCGTGTGGGTGTGGCTGGCGCCGGGAGCGCGGGCTCAGGTCATCGAGTTCGAGTCCGGCGGCCTCAAGTACCAAACGCTCACCAAGCAGGGCGTGACTGTGATGTTCGCGGAAATGCCGGTGCATGTCCGCGAGTGGGCGATTCTTCAGTTGGCGGTGTCCAACGGTTCCCCGCGCGAGATCAGCTTGCATCCCGAAGACCTGGTTTTTCACCGCAAGGACGGCACGGTGCTGCGCGGGATCCCGGCCGGGTCGGTGATCCGGTCGCTGATGGACCGCGCGGGCCGCAACGATGTCATCCGGCTGGTGTCCACCTACGAGTTGGGTCTGTATGGGATGGAGCGGTTCCGCTCCACCAACGGGTATGAGCAACGGCGGCAGAACGCGCTGGCCGAGGTCGGCTCGACGCGCCTGAAGGCGGCCGCGGCGGCGTCGGCGATCGCTTTCGTGGCGTCGAAGCTGAAGCCCGGGGAATCCACCGACGGAGCGGTCTTCTTCGCCACCTCGGGCCGGCCGCTGGGTCCGGGGCGGCTGGTGGTGTCCACGGCCGGACAGACTTTCGAGTTCGACAGCCCGTAACGGTGCGCCATGCGCGCTGCGGTCCGCGGTCCGGAGGGGACCGGCGCGCCCGGCTAACCCACCAGTTCCGCGATGCGC
>CAKZVG010000268.1 GCA_937921835.1 uncultured Bryobacteraceae bacterium
GGTGGAGATCGCCAAGGCTCTTGGCCGCCGCTCCGAACTCCTGATCATGGATGAGCCCACCTCGGCCCTCTCCGGGCGCGAGGTGGAGGCTTTGTTCGCCCTGATCGCGGACCTGACGCGCCGCGGCGTCGCCGTCCTCTACATTACCCACCGCATGAGCGAGATTTTCCGCCTCGCCGCCCGCGTCACGGTGCTGCGCGACGGGCGTCACGTGGCAACCTCCGCCATCGGGGAAGTCACCCCGGACTTGCTGGTCGCGAACATGGTGGGACGCCAGCCCGGCGCGGTCTTCGACAGCGCGGACCCGCCCGCCCCGCCCCCGGGCCGCCCGGTGCTGGAGTTGCGCGGACTCTCGCGGCATGGCGCTTTCCGCGGCATCCGACTCACGCTGCGCCGCGGCGAGATCCTGGGCATCGCGGGACTGTTGGGGGCGGGGCGCACCGCGCTCGCCGAAGCCGTCTTCGGGTTGTGGCCGGCCGATTCCGGCGAGATCCTGGTGGACGGACGCGCGGCGCGCATCCGCAACCCGGCCGAGGCGATGGCGCACGGCGTCGCGCTGGTGACCGAGGACCGCAAGCGGTCCGGCCTGGTCCCGCCGATGACGGTCACCCACAATCTCACGCTGGCCTCGCTCGGGCGCTTCTGTCGCGGACCGTGGATCCGCCAGGGAGAAGAAGCGCGCGCGGCCGCCGCGCAGATGGAGGCGCTTGGCGTCCGCGCCCGCGACCGTTTCCAAAGCGTGGCCCGCTTGAGCGGCGGCAACCAGCAGAAGGTAGCCATCGGCAAGGCGCTGCTCACCGAGCCCACGGTGCTGATTCTCGACGAGCCCACGCGCGGCATCGACGTGGGCGCCAAAGCCGAGATTTACGCCCTCATCCGCCGACTGGCGCGCCAGGGCAAGGCGATCCTCCTGATTTCTTCGGAGCTGCCGGAGTTGCTGGCGCTGAGCCACCGCATCCTGGTGATGCGCGAAGGATCGCTGGCCGGAGAGTTCGCCGGCCGCGCGGCCGTCGCGGAAGAGATCCTGAAGTGCGCCATGCCGGCATAGGGGGGGAAGGAACCGCATTCATGCAGCCGCCAGTGAAGACCGGATGGGGCCCCGGCAAGTTGGGGCTGGGAATCGCGCTCGCCGCGGCCGGCGCCGCGCTGGCCTGGGCGCATCCCAGCTTTCTCACGGCGCCGAACCTGGTGAACCTGGTGCGGCAGATTTCGATCAACGGCATTCTGGCGGTGGGCGTCACTTGGGTTCTGCTCACCGGCGGCGTGGATCTTTCGCTCGGGTCGCTGGTGGCGCTGACGGGCGTAACCGCGGCGTTGTTCGCGCGCCCGGACGAGTATCCGATGCTGGTCCCCCTGGTGGCGGGCGTGCTCGCCGGAGCAGCCTGCGGAGCGGTGAACGGCGCCCTTGTCACGCGCCTGCGGGTGGCGCCCTTCATTGCCACCTTGGGGATGATGACCGCGGCGCGCGGTCTGGCGCTGGTGGTGAGCGGCGGCAAGCCGGTGTCGAACCTGAGCCGCGAGTTCACGCGGCTGGGAAGCGCGGACCTGTGGGGCGTGCCCGTTCCGGCGCTGGTGCTGGCGGTGGTGGCGCTGGTGTCCTGGGTGTGCCTGAATCGCCTGCGGCTGGGGCGGTACGTTTACGCGGTGGGCGGCAACGAAGAAGCCGCGCGGGCTTCGGGGATCCGGGTGAATCGCGTCAAGATGGCTGCCTACGTCATCTGCGGCGCGATGGCCGGGCTGGCGGGGGTGGTGCTGGCGGCGCGCATCACCACCGGGCAGCCGAACGCCGGCCTGGGATACGAACTGGACGCCATCGCTGCCGTAGTCATCGGCGGGACGAGTCTTTCGGGCGGGGTGGGGGGCGTCGGCGGGACGCTGCTCGGCGCGCTGCTGATGGGCGTCATCAACAACGGCCTGGATCTGTTGAACGTGTCATCCTACTACCAGCAGATCGTCAAGGGCGTCATTATCGTGGGCGCGGTGGCGCTCGACAGGAGGCAGGCGAGGTGAAATGGCTGGCGGCCGCTCTGACGGCGGCGTTCCTACTGGCAGGATGCGCGCGGCGGGATGCGCGGCAGCAGGGCGCAGTGATCGGCGTCTCGCTGATGAACCTCTCCAACGAGTTCATCGTGATGCTGCACAAGGCGATGGAGGCCGAGGCCCGGGACTCCGGCGCGGCCCTGATCGTCAACGACGCGCAGCGCAGCGCCGAGCGGCAGGTGCAGCAGGTCGAGAGCTTCACCGCGCGCCGCGTCGACGCTATCATCCTGAATCCCTGCGAAGTGGAGGCCAGTTCTCCCGCCGTGGACCGCGCCCGCGCCGCGGGCATCCCCATCGTGAACGTCAATTCGGAGACGCGCTCGGAGCCCACCGCCTTCGTCGGCTCGCGCGACGAGGAGTCGGCGCGGATCGCCATGGAGTACATCGCCGGCCGCTTGAAGGGCAAAGGCAACGTCGTCATGATACACGGCTTCATGGGCCAGGCGGCGCAACTCAAACGCGAGCGGGGCGCGCGCGAGGTGCTGGCCGCGCACCCGGGCCTGAAGCTGCTGGCCGCGCAGACGGCCGAGTGGGACCGCGCCAAGGCGATTTCGCTGATGGAGAACTGGATCCAATCCTACGGCGACTCGATCGACGCCGTCTTCGCGCAGAACGACGAAATGGCCATGGGGGCGCTGATCGCCCTCGAACAGGCCAGGCGCAAGGAGCGCGTGGTCGTGGCCGGCGTGGACGCGATCGCCGATGCGCTCCAGGCGGTGAAGGACGGGCGCCTGGACGCGACGGTGTTTCAGGACGCCGGCGGGCAGGGGCGCATGGCCGTCCGGACGGCGCTGGCGCTGATCCGCCAACAGCCCTACGAGAAACGGACCCTGATCCCGTTCCGGCTGGTAACTCGCGACAACGTTGACGAGTATCTCGGCCCGGCGGCGAAGCGCTGAGCCGGCTGGCAGCGCCATCGGCGGCGCGGGCCCTGGCCGCGCCTCAGCCCGCCAACGCCGCACCCGGACTCGCGTTTCCAGCAAGCCGTGGCCGGAAGTGTGTGGCTGGCGCCTTCCGGCGCGCGGCGCTTCGCCGCCGGTTGCGTTCATCGCACGGCCCTTGAGAGCTACGCCCCACGGCCTCGGAAGACGTCCGGCGGCGGGCCGCCCTGCGCCGCCCGCCGCCAGGTGCCAGACCGGAAAAAGCCGCCCGTCAGAACTTGAAGCGCAGGCCGATTTCGATCCGGCGCATGTCAAGTACGCTGGTTACATTGTAGTGCCCAACCCCGCCGCGGTACTGGTTGTATTTCTCCGCTTCGTTCGAATTGGGCAGACGCTCCAGCAGGTTGGTGACTAACTGCTGCGGGCTGTTGTAAAGGTAGTAACCGTCCGAGAGGTTGGGACCCTTCATCTTGTAGGTGTGGCCGGTGTTGGTATCCTGCCGGCGTACTTGGTTGAAGGGGTTGAAGAGGCTGGCTCGCAGTTCCAGGACCTTGCCCTCGCGAATGGTGAAATCCTTCGCGATGTTGACGTCGTTCGAGAAGGTGCCGGGCGAGAACAGGTAGTTACGCGATCCCATGCCGGTGTCGGGGATGCCCGGGATCATGAAGCTTTCGATGTTATAGGTCTTGTCAAACGCCGCGATGCCGTTGTTGGGGTTTGCCGTGGGCATGATGCGCGGGCCGATATCCGGGCTACCGGTGAAAATGCTGTTGACGTTCGCCACGCCCTGGTTGTTGTTGGCGTACTGCAAGCCGAAGGTGGGCGTGAGCGGCCGGCCGGAGTAGAAGTTCATCATGTGCGCGATGGACCAGCCGTCAAGCAACTGCTTCCCGAAAGCGCCAAGGCCCACATACTGAGACAGCTTCGGAACGTCGTAGGTATAGTTGATGCCCACCACGTGGTTGCGGTCCTCGTTGGCCTGGAAGCCGGTGTAGGCCTTCCAGTTGTAGTAGAACGGGCCGGGGCTCTCGGTCCCGGTGATCAGCTTGCCCCAGGTGTGGACGAACTGGAAGGTGAGGCCTCGGCTATAACGCTTGGCCACTCCCCACTGAAGCGAGTTGTAGCGGGCGTTGCCGACGTTGGTGATCAG
>CAKZVG010000269.1 GCA_937921835.1 uncultured Bryobacteraceae bacterium
GTCGCGCCGTCGGCCGGAATCGGCTGCTCGCTCAGAATGAACTCGTCCGCGCTGGCCTCATACCGCCCGCCGCCGCTGAAGTTGGCGAACTGGAGGCGGCTCTGCGTGGTAGTAGCCACAAAGGTCAGATCCACCCGCTTCCACTGGCCGATGGGGGAATCGGCAGGCGTCAGGAACCCGGCCGCAAGCTCCGTCCAGTTCCAGGCGGTGACGTGCAGCCGCAGCCCGCCCCAGGTGGGGCGCGCCAACTCGCGGTCGATGCGGATGCGCGCCATCACGTAGTAGCGGCGTCCCACCACGGTGTTCACCACCTGCGTCACCGAGCCATCGCCGTTCATCTTCATGCCGTACTGCCCGGTGTGGGCCGCCGTTGGAGAGACGGCCAAGCCCCAGTCCAGGGACCAGCCCGTGAAGTCGCCGGTCTCGAGCCCGCCGTTGGCCAGCAGGTTCGGCACGGAGGGCGGGGGCGCGCCGCCGCCGGGAGGAAGCGTCACGGAGACCGCGGCGCTCCACGCCGAGCGGTTCCCCGCCCCGTCCACGGCGCGCACACGGTAGTTGTAGGCGCTGCCCGCAGTGAGCCCGGTGTCCGTGTATTGCGTGGCCGTGACCAGCCCGGCGAGCACGGCGGCGTTGCGCTCGACTTCGTAGCCCGCAACGCCCACGTTATCGGTGGACGCCTGCCACTGGAGCCGCACCGAAGCGTCGCTCTGCACGGCGGCAGCGAGGCCCTGCGGAACGCTGGGCGGCGTGGTGTCCGCCGCCGCGGTGACGGTGACCGTAATCGAAGGCGAGGTGGCCGCGGCGCCGAGATTGTCCACCGCCCGCACGGCCAGCGCATAGCTGCCCGCCGCGCTCAACGTGACCGTGGCTTCATAGGGCGCCGCCGCGCCGGTGGCCGCGACCGCGCCGTTGACGAGAAACTCGACGCGCGCCACCGTGCCGTCCGGATCCGAGGCCGTGGCTCGCATGGTCACCGGGGCGGGCGCCACATAAACGCTTCCCGCCGGCGGTGCGGTGAGGGAGACCAGCGGCGGCTGATTGGCCGGGGGTGGACCGCCCGCCAGCGGCTCCCAGGATTTGGCGCCGAAGCTCTGGATGGTGGCCACCAGGCGCTGCCAATGGCAGAGGTCGCCCAGCACATAGGGGGCGTCCAGGTAGCCCGAGAGCACTTCGCCCGGCTCATTGTAGATATAGGCGTGCACCATGAACAGCGCCCAGGGCGTATCGGGCGTGACCATGTGGTTTTCGCCGTAGTGGCCGGTCCAGAGTTCAATGCGGGGATACTCTCCCCGGTAGAGGAACCAGTTGGGCCAGTGGTTTTCGATGGAGCGCGGCTCCCCGGCGAGACCCTCACGCGGGTTGAGCGTCACGCGCCGCCGCACGCTTTCCAGGCTGTTTTCCCCGAGAAACCGTCCGATCTCGGGCGCAAAAAAGATACCCACAGCGTTCTGCCAGCGGACGAAATGGAAGGGCGCGAAGACCCAGTCGTGCTGGCGTTCGATAAAGCGCTGGTAGGAGGCGTCGAGGAAGCGGCTGAAGTCGGCGCCCGCCGCCAGCCCGGCGCGCACCTTGTTGAGCGCAGCGGCATAGGTGGGATCCGAGGTCAAGCCGAACTGTTCGAGCAGACGGATCCAGCCGATGGCGCCAGCGATCTCGCCGTAGCGGACGGGCGTGGCGGGAATCGCCTGGAAGAGATTTCGCAGACGGTTCCAGCGCTCCCCCGAAGGGGGACGCGCCGTGGAGATGTAGTTCCAGTCTCCGGTGACGTCGGCATAGCGCCACAACATGTAGATCGCTTCCGCGGGAACCTGCGGCGGGGGCCAGAGGTTGGGGCGGACCGGGTCCGGGTTTGGGCTGGAGGGCAGCAAATAGAACTCGCGGCGGGGCTGCGCCAGTTCGCAGGAGCCCCAGCCCGAACCGCAGTGCTCGAAGCCCACCACGGTGGGGTCGGCGCCGCGCACCAGCGCCGAGAGGAAGTTGCGGGCGCGCTCGCGCAGCGCCGGGCTCAGATAGGGCATCGCCTCCGAGAGCACGTACACGGTCTCGCCAGGGTAACCGTGCAGGATCCAACTGTTGGTGATGCCAATTTCGTAATAGGCGGGAGCGGGGCGCCCGTTGCGGTCCACGAAATCGAGGAACCGCCGCACTTCGAACTCAAGCTCCTGCTGGTGGGGCGCCGCCGCGGGCGCGAGATTGCGCACCACCAGGCGTTCGATCGCATAGCGGCGCGCCTGCGCCTCGTCCACCGCCGCGGCGGGAAGCGCCGCCAGCAGCCCCAACAGTGCGATTCGCGATACGTTGCGCATGGTCTGCCTCCCCCCGCTTCAGCGCGGAATCCGGTAGCTCTTGACGCCGCGGCTGTCGCGCAGCACCACCTGCCCGTTGGCGAACACCGCGCCGACGTGCGTGCCGTACAGTTCCGCCACGCCCGTGTCGTCGGAGCTGTAGTAGCGGATGTTGAACGTGCGGCCGGTGTTGAGATCAACGCCACCCACCGACACCCAGTTGGAGGAAACGATGGCGTTGGGCGCGCCCGTCAGAATCTCGAACTCGTCCGAGATTTTGTGGAAGTCCTCCCAGGCTTCCATGCAACTGCCTCCGCTGGCCATGCAGGGGAAGAA
>CAKZVG010000270.1 GCA_937921835.1 uncultured Bryobacteraceae bacterium
CGAGGCGCTGCTCGCCCTGGGCGATGCGCGCGCAGCCATCGCACACCTGGAGAAAGCGGGCAGAAAAAGCGAGCCGCTCGCGCGGGCGTACCTCAAGACCGGCCAGCCCGACCGCGCGGAAGAGATCCTCAAACACATCCGCGCCCTCGAGGACGGCGGTCTGTACGAGTTGCTGGAGCGCGCCTACCGCGAGGCGGGCGAGACCGGACCAGCGGCGCGCGCCGCCACCGCCGCGCGCCAGTGGAGGCAGTCGCCGCGCGGAATCGCCGCCCGCCTGGAAGCGGAGGCCGCAATTACCGCGCCCTGACAAAACGGGGCGCGGCCCCCTCGCGGACGTCCACCCCGGCCGCGGTCAGTCAGCTACGCTAAAAACTCAACTTGGCGGCCATGCTGATGCGGCGCTGCTCGGGGAACTGGGTAGCCGTCACCTGCCCGAAATTCGAGTTGGCCGGAGCGGTGTTGGGCCCGGCGAACATGGCGTGATTGAGCGCGTTCTGGCCCTCGGCCCGCAACTGGAGCCGGACCCGCTCGGTAAGCCGGAAGTTCTTGAACGCGGAAAGATCCCACTGATTGAAGCCGTCGGCGCGCACGCCGCTCAGCCGCAGCGGGAAGGTGCGGATGTTGTTCGCCAGCGCGCGGGAGCTGTCCCGCTCGAAGCCGGCGTCGATGTTGAACCAGCGCTCGGCCGTGCGCTGGCTCTTCGGCAGCCGGATGGCGTTGATGTCGGCGCCGTAGAAGATGATGTTGCCGAAGCCCAGCGGAGCGCCCGTCTGGCCTTGGTAAATGCCCTGCACCTGCCAGCCGCCCGCCAGATGCTCCACCCAGCCGCGCGCGCCGCTCAGGAACGTGCGGCCGCGGCCGAAGGGAAGCTCGTAGATGGCCGTGACCGCGACATGATGCGTGCGGTCCTGCGGCGAAATCACTTCCGTGGGCACGGGGTCGGAATCGTTCAGATACTCGATCGCCTCCATGAACTTCGACCAGGTGTAGGAAACATGCGTGGTGAAGCCGCGCGCGAAGCGCTTTTCCAATCGCATCTGAAGCGAGTGATACCAGCTATAGCCCACGTCGTCGGCCGTCGACAAATCAACGAAATGCGGATAGGGCTTGAGCAACTGCGCGCGGCTGGTGTTCGCGCCCGCCAACCCCGAGCCGGTGAACTCCGGCAGTCCCGCGAAGGGATTGCGGACATTCGTGGTCAGAAAATCGATCACCGGCTGGTCGCGCACCGGCGACCGGCTGAGGTATTGCGCCGGCACCGCGTTGATGGTGTGGCTCACATCCATCAGCGAGCCGCGGTTCCCGACATAGCTCGTCTCCAGCAGGAACCGCCAGGGGAGTTCGCGCTGGAACCCGATGCTCCAGCGCTGCATGTAGCCGTTGCGCAGGCTGGGCGGGAAAAACGAAGGCGAGCGGCCCAGGAAGGTCCGCAGGCCGTTGGCCGAGCCCGCCGGGGTCAGGAATCCGTCCGGGAAGGGATTGGCCAGGTTGGCGCGGAACGTCAGCCCGTTGTCCAGGCTGGGATTCAGATTGGTGCGCTGCGCGAAACCCTGTTGGCCCACGTCGTTCTCCGAAGCGCCCAACAGCTCGTAGAAGATGCCGTAGCCGCCGCGCCACACGGTTTTCGGCGTGAGCTGGTAGGCGAAGCCGAAGCGCGGCGCCAGGTTCATCTTGTCGGTGTTCCAAAGACCACGCGGCACGCCCCCCACATTGGCGAACAGCAATCCTCCGGTGGTGCGGAAGGCGCTCACCGGCACCTCGGGGATCGGGCTGCGGGCGTAGTTGGCGCGCGCCTGCTCCTCGATCGGGTTCGGGGTGGTGAAGTCGAAGCCGCGCGTGGACCGGTCGTAGCGCTCGGTAATTGGCGTTTCCACCTCGTAGCGCAGGCCGAGGTTCAACGTCAGCCGGCGCGTGGCCTTCCAGTCGTCCTGGAAGTAGAGCCCGAAGAAGCGCGATTGCTGCGCCACGCTAGGATTGTCGTCGCGCCCGCCTCCGGTCGGCAGGCCGAACAGGAACGACGCCAGCCCCTGGCCGATGGGCGCAGCCGGGGAGTTGTCGAGCGGGCCGCGCGTCCAGGCGGTGTCGAAGGCGATCGCGGGGGTGTAATTGCCGTAGCCGTATCGGTTCTCCTGGAAGACGCGCATTTCCCCTCCGAAACGGAGAGCGTGCTCGCCGCGGGTGTGCGTGACGTTGGCGGTGAGGAAATGGTAGTTGGTGGCGGTGGCCGTGATGGCGTCCGGACTGAGCGCCTGCAAACCCTGAATCGTGATGTTGGGAAGCGTGGTGAGGTTCCTGTCGAGAAGCCGGGTGAGGTTCTGCGAGAAGCCCAGCGAGCCGAGATCATAGCCCATGCTGTCCGGGTTCTGGCCGTTCAGGAAGCGCGTCAGCCCGTAACGCACGTTGAGCACCGTCATGGGGGACAGCACATACACGTCGTCCAGCGAGAGACCGCGGTGGCGCCGGTACTGGACCCGCCCGACGGCGATGCTGCCCGGGAAACGGCGCTCCGCCGGCTCGCTCAGATCCGACCAGGAGAACGAACCGAACATGCGGTGCTTTTCGCTAAAGGTGTGATCGGCGCGCACCGAGTAGGAGTAGTAATCGATTTTCGTTCCGACGGGCGAAATGAAATTGTTGCGCCCC
>CAKZVG010000271.1 GCA_937921835.1 uncultured Bryobacteraceae bacterium
GAACTCCTCCCCGGAGCCGGGAGGCGTGGCCTCGGTCACGCCGTCGCTGAACAGCACCAGAACGTCGCCCGGCTGCATGCGCCCGCGCAGTTCTTCGTACCGCATGTCCGGAAAGACTCCCAGGAAGGGGCCGCCCCCGGCGAGCCTCTCCACCGCCCCGCCGGCGCGCACCAGCAGGGGCGGGTTGTGACCCGCGTTGGAGTAAGAGAACTCGCCCGTCGCGGGATCGAGCATGCACAGAAAGAAGGTGATGAAGCGGTTATCGGGGCAACTTGCGCAGGCGCCGCGGTTGAGCCGCGCCATGAACTGCGCCAGCGGCGGGGGATCCTCGGCCAGCGCGCGCACGCGCGCTTGCAGGCTGGACATCATGAGCGCGGCGGGCATGCCCTTGCCCGCGACGTCGCCCACCATCAGGGCCAGGCGCCCGTCCGGGCAGGTGAAGAAATCGTAGTAGTCGCCGCCCACCGTGCGGCAGGGCGCGTTGTAGCCGGCCAGATCGAAGCCGTCCACGGCCGGCACTTCCCCGGGCAGCAGGCGGCGCTGGATTTCGGCCGCCTGCTCGAGCTCGCGCGCCATCATCCGCTCGGCCTGTTCGACTTCGGCCAGCCGGGCGTGCTCGATGCGGATGGCGGCGACATTGGCCAGCACGGTGAGCAGGTTGAGATCTTCCTGGCTGAACTCCCGCACCACGCCGGGCGAATCGACGTAGATCAGCCCGATGGCTCGCCCGCCGGTTTGCAGCGGCGCCGCGATCATGCCCCGGACGCGCTGCTCGACGATGCTCATGCGCTCGCGAAAGGCGTGGTCGAGCTGCGCGTCGCGCACCAGGATGGACGTGCGCTCGGCGATCACGCGGTCGCGCACCGCGCGGCTGATGCGGAAGCCTTCGCCGCGGGCGGCGCGCGCCACAAGTTCGCCACCCTCGAGAGTCATCAGAACGCCGCGCGAGGCGCCGACGGTCTCGATAGCCAGATCGAGGATGACCTCGAACAACTCGCTCAGGGGGCGGTGCCCGGCCAACTCGCGCCCGGCCCGGATCAGGGCCTGGATCTGGTTCTGGGCCTGCGAGCCTTGGCGCGCCGGCGCCGCGCCCGCCTCAATCAGCCCTTCGAGACGGGTGACGATGGTCGCAGAGGAGGGGCTGCCGTCCTCGGCTCCGTCGACGAAAACCACGGTTTCAGGGGGGGCGCCGGCTTCGGCGAAATCGATCAGCAGGTGGCCGGCGGCGATCTGATCGCCCGGGCGCAGCCGGGCCGCGCCGGTGATCCGCGCGCCGTTTAGCAGGGTGCCATTCTTGCTTCCCAGGTCGCGCACGAACCAGTCCGCGCCTTCGCGCTCGAAGGCCAGGTGCTGGCGGGAAAGCCCGGAGTCTTCGGGATAACAGAGTTCGGCCGCGCTCGAACGGCCGAGGGTGAGGCGTTGGCCTGTCAACTTGACCAAGCGCACGGCGTTGTCCGGGGCCGTGATGCGCAACTCGCAAGGCATATGTGGAGAGTTTACCCGAAGCCCGCGCCGGCGAAGGCGGCCGGCGGCATCCGGCTTCCGGGCACGGCCGTCTCAAAGCCACCCTCACTGCTGAGGGATGGAACTCATCGCCGGAGAAGCAACATGATGAGGCCCGCGCGGCCTGGAGCGCAAACCGCCCGGGCGCACGGGCGGCGGTTCAGGCGGAATCCGCCTACCCGCGCTCCCGCCCCAGACCCAGGGCGCGAATGCGCTTGTGGAGGTTGGTGCGCTCCATGCCGAGCCGGCGGGCGGCGCTTGAGACGTTCCAGTGGCACTCTTCCAAGGTGCGGAGGAGGTGGTCCCGTTCGGCGGCGTCGCGGGTTTGCTGGAGGCTGGATTTCGCTCCCTCGGGCCGCCAGGCGCGGATTTCCAGCGGCACCGATTCGGTGGTGATGCGCTCGCCGGGGGTGAGGATGGCCATGCGCTCGACCACGTTGCGCAACTCGCGCGCGTTGCCGGGCCAGGGGTAGGCTTCAAGCAGGGGGTAGGCCGCTTCGTCCACCGATTTGGGCTTGAAGTTATTGCGGGCGCAGAATTCCTCGAGGAAATACGCGGCCAGCAGGCGGATGTCGCGCGGGCGCTCGCGCAGCGCGGGGACGCGGATGGGGACCACCGCCAGGCGGTAGAAGAGGTCCTCGCGGAAACGCTCCTGCTTGACCAGCGCGGCCAGGTCGCGGTTGGTGGCGGCGATGACGCGCACCGAGACGCGCAGGACGCGCTCGCCGCCGACGCGGTGGAACTCGCCCTCCTGAAGCACACGCAGGAGCTTGGCCTGCGAGGCGGGGTGCAGGTCGCCGGCTTCATCGAGGAAGATGGTGCCGCCGTCGGCCAGTTCAAACTTGCCGCGGCGGGCGGCGACGGCGCCGGAGAAGGCTCCTTTCTCGTGGCCGAAGAGTTCGCTTTCGATCAGTTCGGTGGGGATGGCGGCGCAGTTGACCTTGATGAACGGGCCGGCGGCGAAGGGGCTGCGCTCGTGGATGTGCACGGCGAGCAGTTCCTTGCCGGTGCCGGATTCCCCGCTGAGCAGGATCCGCGCGTCGGAGGCGGCGGCGAGCGTCGCCTGCTCGACCACGCGCCGGAAGACCTCGCTTTCGCCGATCATGCGCGCGCCGGCGCCGGCCAGCTCGCGCAGGCGGCGGTTTTCCTCGCGCAGGGCGGTGCGCTCGACGGCGTTCTTGAGCGTGAGCAGAACCTTGTCGCGGCCGAGCGGTTTTTCGAGAAAGTCGTAAGCGCCCAAGCGGGTGGCTTCGACCGCGTCGGCGATGGTCGCCTGGCCGGAGATCATGATGACGGGCGCGGGGTTGTCGGCCTCGCGCAGGGCGCGCAGCAGCTCGATGCCGCTCCCGTCCGGCAGCTTGACGTCGATCAGGTAAGCGCCGACCGGGCCGTTCCAGGCGCGGAACTCCCCGGCGGAGCGGCACACGGTGACCTGGTAGCCTTCGCGCTCGAGGATGAGGCGCAGCGAGCGGCCGATG
>CAKZVG010000272.1 GCA_937921835.1 uncultured Bryobacteraceae bacterium
GATCGTCCGGAAAGTGAAATTCGTGTATTGAAACTTCTGGTCCGCGATGGCCGGGATGCCGCTCTTCCACTCCTCGGGGATGGCCCGGTAGCCGAGCATCACCCCGAGAATCCCGCCCGCACTGGCCGGATTGCAGTCGGAATCCTGACCCGCGCGCGTCGAAATGTCGATCGTCTTGAAGAAATCCCTTTCCCCGTAGAGCAGCCCCAAAACGATATAGGCGCCGTTGAGCGCCGCGTCGATGTTGTAAGGAGTCAGGGCGCCGCTGGGGCAGACGTCGTCCTTGTCGTATTTGTCCTGGATGAGTTGCCAGGTCTTGCGCCAGTCCGCCGGATGCTGCCTGTGCCAGGCGAGCACATCGGCGATCAGCTTGCCGTACGGACTCCGCGCCGGGATGCACGCCAGTCCGGTTTCGACCACCCGGCGCGGGTCGGTCTCGAAGAACGCGGCGGCGTACATGCAGGAGACGAACATCCCTCCGTAGATCCCGTCGCCGTAGTTCATGATGCGGCCGGCGCGCCAGGCGATCGCGTTTGAGGCGCGGTAGAGCCCGGGCGTCATCACGCCGATGAAGTCGGCCTCGATCTGGAAATCGATATCGTTGGCGTGGACGTTGTACTTGGGATGCCCCGCCATCGCCGCCGGGATGCCGCGCCGCAGGTTGCGCCGCCCTTCGAGGTTGGCGTGCCAAAGCGCGTATTTCGAGTCGCGGAACATGGCCCCGAAGTCCTCGGTGGTGGCGTCCAGTCCCTTGTCGTCCAGCACCTGCGCGAAGGTCATGTCCACGTACAGGTCGTCCTGCTTGAGTGAATTGGCCACCCGGTCCGGGGTCCACTTCGGCAGCTCCCCTTCGATGATCTTGCCGAGCGAACGGAACTCGGTGGGCGCGCCGTAGCTGACCCCGATCATCTGGCCGGCCCAGCCGCCTTCGATGCGGTCGCGCAGTTCGGCGCGGCTGATCCGCCGGGAACCGGAATCCGCCGCGCCCAAATAGGCCGTGAGCAGAGCGGGCAAGAGGAACAGAGGATAGCGTCGCATTTGAGGGCATTGTACAACGGCGACTCGCCGCGCCTCGCCGAGCCGGACCGCCCTCCTGCCGGCGCTCGCGGCGAGGCGCGCGGCAAGCAGGCGCAACAGCGCCTTCACGTTCGCCGCCCTTACTGGCTGACGATGCCCGGAGCGAACGGCTGCGCCGCCTCCAGCCACTCCACGCTGAGATACGCGGTCGAGAACTCCGGCCCCAGGCCGAAATGGTCCCGGACGGTGCGCGCGGGATCGAAATACCACTGGCCGAGCGGGATGTCGCGGTTCTTCCCGTCGAACCAGCCCCACGGCGGCCGCGCCAGATTGGCCCCGCCCACCGTGCCGCGGAAGGCTGATCCGACATGCCCCAGCCGGATCGCGCGTTCCTGTTTCCCTCCCTCCGCCACCACGTCGATGAGGAAGGTGCCGTAGTCGTGCGTCTCGGCGAAAGTAGGCGTCAGCCCTTGTTTCGCCAGCGGCCACAGCGTCGCGGAAAGAGGGACCAGATCGTAGCCGGCGGTATCGCTCTCACCCTTCCTGCCGCCCCGCTGCTCGTCGGCGTTGCCCGTGAAGGTATACAGCCGGAACCCGTTCACGGCGCTCTTCCGTTGTTGCTCGTCGCCGGTGTACACCGCGATGCCATGGCCTCTTGGCTCGACGTACAACTTCACCCGCCGCCCGACTTGGCGAAAGGTCTCGAAGCCTTCGCGCGGCGCCGATTCCGGAACGTACTTGAGGAATTCGTTGTGGGCCAGGGTTTCGAGAAACACCACCCTCCCGTCGCCCGGGCCGGAGCCGCGCTTCTCCACCACCACCAGGCAGCCTTCCAGATCGTTTTCATGCGCCAGAACGGCTTCGCGCGCGCGCCCGGTCGGATCCTGCGAACTCACCCGGTCGACGGCGGCGCGAATTCCCCGGCTCAGGAAACGCCCGCGGCGCACGCCGCCTTTGTAGTCGCGCGGGTGAAAGGCGGCGTAGTGCAGGAAGTAGTGCGTGGCGGTCTCCTGGACGTGGTAGTAGACCCACGCCTTCATGGGCAGCTTCTCGTCGGCGGCGTTCTGCCAGTTGTTGTCGCCGCGCCAGTCGCCGTCGAAATCGAAATTGGTGATGTAATCGAAGCGCGGCTGGTCACCGAGCGCCTGGTAGAACAGCGGCGCGTACAGCGCGGCCAGTTCCCGCTGGGACGCTTCCTCCGGTTCCGGACCCTCCTCGCCAGCCTCGAGGATGGCGGCCACGGCGTCGCTTGAGGAACCGCTGGCGGGAGGACGCAGTTCAGCGACGCGCTTCTGAATCCGGGCGAACGCGTCGGTGTTGCGGATCAGGCCCGGCCTGGACGGTAGGGTTTCGATCAGATCGCCGATATTGCCGGCGCGGTCCTCGGGACTGGGATGCGAGGCAAAGAAACGCGCAAACACGCCCGGCCTGGATTCGCGCATCCCGGCGATGGTTTCGAAGAAGCTGATCATGGCGCGCGGATCGTAGCCCGCGTCGTAAAGGTTCTTGGCGCCCAGGCGGTCGGCTTCGCGCTCCTGCTCGCGGTTGAACTTCTGAAACAGCCCCCGCACGCCCGCCCGTCCCGACTGCCGGGTGGCGATGCCGGTGATGCCGCCTCCGAACGCGGGACCGGCCAGCGTGAAACCAAGCGATGCGATCTGCTCCCGCCGGATGCGCGAGGCATGATGGCGCGCCACCACGTGTCCAATTTCGTGCGCCAGCACGCCGGCCAGTTCGGCTTCGCTGCCCGCGGCCTCCAGCAGCCCGCGGGTGACGTAGATGAATCCGCCGGGCAGCGCGAAGGCGTTCACATCGTCGCTTTCGATCACCCGGAAGCGGTAGCGCAAGTGGCTGCGCCCGGACTTGCGCGCCAGCCGCAGTCCCAGGCGCTCGACGTAGTCCACGATTTTGTCATCCCGCAGCATGGGCTGGTCGAACTCGATTTCCGCCGCGGCGCGCCTCCCAAGTTCGATCTCGTGCGGCTCGCTTAAACCGAGCAGTTGCGCCGAAAGC
>CAKZVG010000273.1 GCA_937921835.1 uncultured Bryobacteraceae bacterium
CCGGCGGGCGCACGAGATCGTCAAGTCCGGGGTGCTGGGCCCCATTAAGACCATCCGCACCGCCTGGCTAGGAGGAGGCGGCGCCGCAACCGGACCGCGGCCGGGCTTCCCTCCGGAACAGGAGAAGATCCGCAACTGGTACCGGTTCCGCGAGACCTCCGGGGACATCATCGTCGAGCAGAACTGCCACAATTTCGATGTCGTCACCTGGTTTACCGGAACCCACCCGGTCAAGGCCGCTGGCTATGGCGCGCGGGCCATGAAGCGGCCCTACGGCGACGTCATGGACAGCCTCACGGTAAGCTACCAGTTCGCCGACGGCACGGCCTACGGGCACTCGGCCATGCAGATTCCAGCCGGTTTCACCGAAGTCGGGGAGACGTTCGTGTGCGCCGAGGGGTCGGTTTCGACCTCGCGCCGCGGCATCAGGATCTGGCGCCCGGGCGCCCGCAAGCCGGAGGAAATCGTCACCCAGGGAGACATCACGCAGGATGCGGTCAACGACTTTGTTGACGGGGTGCGCAATAACCGGCTGGAAAACGCCGCGTTCACGGCGGTGGAAAGCACGCTGGTGGCGATCCTCGGGCGGGAGGCGATTTACGCCGGAAAGGAAATGACCTGGCGGGAATTGACCCAGGGGCAGGTATGAGCGTGCGCGCTCATTCACGGTCTTTTTTCCGCCCCCCTGGAACATTCGCGGCTTTCGGGTCGTCATTGCTCTGTTGACTCCCAACCAGCCGGAAAGCTATATTCGGTCGTCAGGTACGGCTGCCCGCGTACTCGCCTGTCCGGGCGCGGGCCGGCTGCATTCCCGGTTTCGCCGGATGCTGCGACATTGCAATACCGCCAGAGCGCCCCGGTGCGCGGCACGAAGCCGCGGCCCGGGTGGAGCGGACTTTCGCGGCGCCCGCGCACTTCAACCTTCACCTGGAGGAACATCCTTGCGTCTTAAATCAGCAGTTGCTTTAGCCCTCGCCGCCGCGCTGTTCGGGCCGGCGCCGTTGCCGGCGCAGGCGGCGGCTGGCGCCCAGCAGGCGGCCAGCCAGCCGGGGGCGCTCAAGATCGTGGTGCTGGAAGGCGAGGGCGCAAAGAACAACGTTCGCGCCCGCAGCGCCACCGCGCCCGTGGTGGAGGTCCGCGACGAGAACGACAAGCCCGTGGCCGGGGCGGAAGTGGTCTTTCAGTTACCGCCGGTCGGACCGGGCGGGGTCTTCCACGGCTGGATGCGCACCCAAACTGTCCGCAGCGATGCAAGCGGCCGTGCCTCCAGTACCGGCTACACCCCCAACGACGAAGAAGGCCGCTTCAACATCAAGGTAACCGCGACCCAAGGCGCCAGGACCGGCAGCGCCGTCATCGCCCAGAGCAACGTCCGTGGCGAGGGCGCCGCGGCCAGCGCGCCAAAACGGGGCTGGTGGAAGGTTGCGGCCGTCATCGGCGGCGCCGCCATCGCCGGAGGCATCGTCGCGGCGACCCGCGGTGACGATGCCACCACGGCTCCCGCGGCCAAGGCGCCGGTGTCGATCACCCCGGGACCGGTTACGGTGGGGGCTCCCAGATAGGCTTCCTCGTCCCGGACGCGCCAGCGCCGCCGGGCGGAAAGGATACTGACCATGCGAAATATCAGGTTTCTGCCGCTACTGCTCGCGGCCGCCTGCCTCGCCTCCGGCGCGGAGCAAGGCGGCTTCTCCGGACCGGTCTCCGGTGTTCTCTTCGACTCCCAGACCCGGGCCATCCGCCCGGTAATGGGCGTGCCCGGGGCTGCTTACCTCGGGCCTCCCCTCGCCGCCGAGTTCGAGCTGGCCAGCGTTTCGCCCTCGGGCAGGATGGCGCTGGCCGTCGAGCGGGGACGGGCGGTGCTCATCCCGTTATCTGGCGACCTCCGCACCGGGGCGCTCGATGGCGCCCTTGAAAATGTCTCCCGGATTGCCTGGGTGGACGCTTCCGCGGCGGTGATCGCCGCTGGGTCCCGCGTCCAACTCTGGCGCAATCTGGACCAGCGCCCTGAACTGGCCGTCGGCGGCGAAGTCGAAGGCGAGATCCTGGCGCTGGCCGCCGCCAACGATGCGCTCCTGGCCGCCACCCGCGGCGGGGTTTACCTGGTTGGGAAGCATTCACCCGCACGCCTGCTGGCCGCGGTCGAGGACGCTTCCGCGTTGGCCGTCTGGGGCCGGGATCTTTACGTCGCCGGTCGCGAACGGGGCGAGATTCTGGTGGTGCGCGATTTTGAGCGCGGCGCGGGCGCCGAGTTTTTCGCGCGCGTCGACGACCCGGCGGGGCTGGCCGTGGAGAACGGCATCGTCTTCGCCGCCAGCGGCAAGAAGCGCCAACTGGCCGCCTTCCGCGTGGCGGGCGGCGGGTCGGCCGGGGAGGTGGATCTGGACTTCGAGCCGGTCCGCATTGAGCGCCTCGCCGGTCCGCTCTTCCTGCTAAACCACGGCGGCGCCAACGAACCACTGTATGTCCTGGATGCGGCGCGGGGCTTGGCGGTCTACTTCATCCCGGCCGGCGCCGCTTCGAGCATGGAGGAATAGCCCGTGTCCCGCACTGATCTCAAACACATCTTCCTGGCGCCCGCGCTGCTGGGCGCGCTCGCGCTGGCGGCTTCGGCGCAGCCCTTCTCCGTTCGTGTCCAGCTTGCGCAAAGCAGCGCCATCGTGCCGGACAACGGCAGCGTCACGCTGGCCGCCGACTCTCTCGGCGCGCCCACCGCCGCCACCGTAACCGTCACCTACACGGGCACGTCCACGGCCATCGTCGCCGCATTGAACCTGGTGGGATCCAACGACTTTACGCTCGCCAGCCTGCCCGCGGAGATCGAGCAGGGGGTGACGCTCCGGCGCAACGAATCGTTCAGTTTCATCGTCCGCTACCTGCCCACCACCAGTGCGCGCGCATCCGCCCGGGCCTCCTTCGGCTACACCGAGGGGCGAACGACCGCGAGCGTCGGGTTCAACATCGTGGGCACGGCACCCGAATTCGTCTTCAGCTATATTCCGCAGGGCGGCAATGCGACGCCGGTTTCTCCGGGTGCGACCCTGATCATGGCGCAGACCCTCATCGACACCACCACCACTACCACGGTCGTCATCACCAATCGCGGCAGCGGCGCGGGCCTGGTGAAGACCATCTCCGGCGGCGGAGGAGCGTTTCAGTTAACCGGGCTGCCGTTGCCCGACACTACCGTCGAGGCGGGCAGGGAACTCCGCTTCGGCATCGCCTTCAGCCCCAAGCAACTCGCCACCGAGCGCGGCACTCTCCAGATCGCGGTTTCGGGCGCCACGGCGGCGTTCAACCTGGAGGGTCCGGTGTCCGGTCCCTCCTGGAATTACGACCTGATTCAGGACTCGACGTTTTCCGCCCTGCTCCCGAACCAGTTGATCAGTCTGCCGGATGTGATCGTCGGCGAGAAGAGCTCGGTTGTGGTTCGCGTGCGGAACACCGGCAATGCCGAGGGCCGCATTGCCGCCATCAGCGTCGCCGGTCAGGGCTTCACCCTCAGCGATGTTCCGTTCACGCCGCTGGTGCTGCCGGCGGGCGGTTCTGCCACCACCACGGTGACCTTCGCTCCGGCGCAGGCGGGGCGCATCACCGGCCGTCTGCGCATCGGCAACGACAGCTTCGAACTCGCCGGCCAGGGCCTGGCGGCGGTGCTTGCCTATTCCTACGCCATCGGAACCACCAGCATCAGCGTGGCGAACAACGGGACAGTGCTGTTCACGCCGGTCCCGGTGGGCGGATCGTCCTCGGTGCGCTTTGTGGTGTCGAACACCGGCACGGCGCCGGCGTCGCTGGGCAGCGTGAGCATCACCTCGACGAACACGTTCTTCTCCTTAAGCGCGCTGCCGGTTCTGCCGGCGACTATTGGACCGGGCGAGAGCCTGGCTTTCAGCGTGACGTTCGCGCCCACCAACGTCGGGACGGCTTCGGCTTCCCTGAAGCTGGACGGCCAGACCTTTAACCTTTCGGCGACCGGCAACCAGCCGCCCGCGCTGCCGGCCTACCGCATCGAAGGGCCCACCGGCCCGCAGGCGCCGCTCACCCAGCCGGCCGTCGGGCTGCTGCTCAATGCGCCCTACCCGCTGGCGCTGAACGGGACGCTGACGCTGACCTTCAACTCGGCGGTCTCGCTTCAGGATCCGGCGGTTCAGTTCTCAACCGGAGGCCGCACCATCCAGTTCACCATTCCGGCCAACTCCACCCGGGCGATTTTCGCCAACGGCGCCAACCAGGTGCGCGTGCAGACCGGATCGGTGGCGGGCGCCATCATCCTGACCCCGTCGTTCGTCACCACCGAGGGCAACATCAATGTGACGCCCGCGAATCCACCCACCCTGAGCCTGACCGTGCCGGAGCAGGCGCCGCAACTGCTCAGCCTGGCCATCACCGGCAAGACCAGCACCGCTTTCACGCTCCAGATCACCGGCTACGCGACGAACCTCTCGGTCACCGAGATCGCCATCCAGTTCACCGCCACGCCGGGTGAGACGCTGGCGGCCACCAGCCGCACCATTCAGGCCGAATCGAGCTTCCTGGCGTGGTACCGCTCCCAGCAGGCCCAGCAGTTCGGCAGCCTCTTCACCGCAACCATCCCGTTCACCTTCTCCGGCGACGTGAACGCGGTGGCCTCGCTGGTGGAAACCCTGCAATCGGTCTCCGTTACGTTGCGGAACGCCCTGGGGTCTTCGCAATCCCGGAGCATCGACCTGAAATAGCTTGTGCCTCCTGTCCGGTGGGGCGGGCTCACCCAAGGCCCGCCCCCGCTTCTTTCATGAAGCAAGCCACTCCAGGCGTTCCCGCCGTGGGGCTCTCAAGCGTCTCATCAGCAACGGCCGATTCCGGTTCTCGCGCCATCCCTCCTGTCCGGCGCTGTGGGTGGGAAACCGGAGAACGCTGCGGGTTGATTCCGACGGCTCCGTCCTATATAGTCAAGAGTTGGGCCCCCAAACGAGAAACTAGGTGTCTCCACCAAGAGTACCCCGTCCGAAAGCGGCCCAACCTGTTCAGACGCAAATCTAGGAGGCTCTTTCGTATGTGCATTACTCAAGCCGCGTCCGCCCGCCGGCGGAACGTGGCTCCCCGCATCCCGGGCGGATGGGGCGGCGTCTTGCGCGCCCTTCTACCCCTGCTCATGGTCCTCGTCCTTGCCGCGCCCATGTTCGCACAGGCCGAACAGCGGCACCACGGTGGCGAGGCGAACCTGGTTCTGCCGGACCTGAATTCGGCCACGTTTCTCGGCGAGATCGGCGGCCGGTCGCTGCTGATGGGCGGTCTGGTGGTCAGCGCCCTGGGGATGTTGTTCGGGCTCATGATCTTCACCCGTTTGAAAAACATGCCCGTGCACCCGTCGATGCGGGAGGTTTCCGAGCTGATCTTCGAGACCTGCAAGACGTACCTGCTGACTCAGGGTAAGTTTTTGCTGATTCTCGAGTTGTTCATCGGCATCATTATCGTTTTCTATTTCGGAATCCTGCAAGGGTTCGAAGCGCTGCGGGTGGCGATTATTTTGCTGTTCAGCGTCATCGGCATCGG
>CAKZVG010000274.1 GCA_937921835.1 uncultured Bryobacteraceae bacterium
CGACATGCCCGAGGTCTCCACCGCCATCTACGAGGAGGTGATCGGCGAATTGCGCCCGGACATGCGTGTCACGGCCTGGGAGAAGGTGCAGGAGATCCGCTCCGGTAAGTACACGCTTTGGGACCATTGTTTCGAACTCCCGCACAAGCACCTGGATGCGCAGGAGCCCACCCTCGATACGGTCGCGGTGGGACGGGTCTCGCACAAGCTGAAAGTCGGGGTCAACGACAAGCTCGAACTCTACGACTACCCGGGCGAGTACGCCAAGCGGTACGACGGCATCAATAAGGGCGGCGGCGAACAGCCGGGCGAGCTCCAGAAGATCTTCGAGGACAATGTCCGGACGACGAAACTCCGCATGGAGGACGAGCAGTTTCCCTCCATCGTCATCCGTGGCAAGAGCGACTGCCGCCAGTTCGCCTCCGGTCATAAGTTCACCCTCGAAAGGCATTTCACCGACAACGCGGCATACGTGATCACCGCCATCCGCCATGACGGCTACCAGGGCGAGGCCTACCGCACCAGCCACGAGGCGGGTGCGCTGCGCTACACCAACGACTTCACCTGCATCCCCGTCGCGCTTCCCTTCCGCCCGCGCCGCGTGACCCCCAAACCCATCGTCCACGGCACCCAGACCGCTGTGGTGGTGGGGCCGGCGGGCGAGGAGATTTTCACCGACAAGTACAGCCGCGTGAAGGTCCAGTTCCATTGGGACCGCGAGGGAAAGAACGATCCCGACAGCTCCTGCTGGATCCGCGTAGCCAGCATCTGGGCGGGTAAGCAGTGGGGCGCCATCCACATCCCGCGCATCGGGCAGGAGGTGGTGGTCGATTTTCTCGAAGGCGATCCGGACCGGCCCATCATCGTCGGCTCGGTCTACAACGCCGACATGATGCCGCCCTACAAGCTGCCGGACAACAAGACCCAGAGCGGCATCAAGAGCCGCAGTTCGATGGGAGGCGGACCGGCCAACTACAACGAAATCAAGTTCGAGGACAAGAAAGGCCAGGAACTGGTCACCATCCACGCCGAAAAAGACCTGCTCACCGAGGTCGAAAACGACGAAACGCGCACCGTCGGCCGCGACCGCGACACCACCATCCAGCGGCACGAGACCAAGACCATCAAGGAGGGCAACGAGAAAATCACGCTCGAGATGGGCAACCAGACGACCACTCTCAAGATGGGCAACCAGTTGACCAAGATGGAGTTGGGCAAGAGCGAGCACGAGGCGATGCAGTCTATCGAACTGAAGGTGGGGTCCAGCAGCGTGAAGTTGGACCAACTCGGCGTGACCATCAAGGGCGTTATCATCCAGATCGAAGCCACGGGCATGTTGACCATCAAGGGCGGCGTGGTGATGGTGAACTGAGATGAGCGAGACGGCGAATCAGCAGGAGCAGAAGCGCAAGACAACGCCTGAGATCGCCGAGGCCGCCGGACTCGACGGCGAGGCGGTGAAGCTGGCGGCCGCCTCGAAGTCGCCGCGCGAGTTTGTGGACGAACTGGTGAAGCAGGGCAAGTTCGGCGACGCCGTGAAGTTCATCGCGCATTCCCTCCCCAAACGCGAAGGGGTCTGGTGGGCGTGGTCCTGCGCGAAAAAGTCGGTTGACGACCCGCCGCCCAAGCCCATCCAGGACGCCCTCGGCGCCACCGAAAAATGGATCTCGCAGCCCAGCGACGAGAACGCGCGCGCGGCGCGGGAGCGCGCCGAGGAGGCCCAGACCGACAACCCGGCCGGTTGCGCTGCCATGGCTGCGTTCTTCGGCGGCAGCAGCCTGGCGCCGCCGGACTGCCCGCCGGTGCCCCCCGGCGAATACCTGACCGCCAAAGCGGTCGGCGCCAGCGTGGTGCTGGCCGCCGCGGCCAAGGAACCGGAGAAGGCCGCCGAGCGCTACCAGGCTTTCATCACCCAGGGCGCCGAGGTGGCGCACCGCATCGGCATCTGGGAGCGCCCGGCCCCGAAAGGAGTGAACTGACATGGGAATGCCCGCGGCGCGAGTCACGGACATGCATACCTGCCCGATGGTCAACCCGGGTCCGGCGCCGCACGTCGGCGGCCCGATCCTTCCACCCTGCGCCCCCACGGTGATCATCGGCGGGCTGCCCGCGGCGCGAGTCACGGATATGGCCACCTGCGCGGGCCCGCCCGACGTCATCGTTCAGGGATCCTTCACGGTGATCACCGCCGGCATGCCCCAAGCGCGCCTTGGCGACATGACCGCGCACGGGGGCGTTATTGTGATGGGCTGCCCCACCGTGCTGATCGGCTGAGGTACCCGGCCCGGATCCCTACCCGGCGCGGCGGGGCCGCCCATCCTTCGGCATCTCCGCGTTCACTTCTTTGAGGTAGCGCATGAGGATGCCGTGCAACTCGGCGGTTTTTTCCGGCATCTTCCCAGCCAGGTCGTTCTTCTCTCCGATGTCGCGGCTGAGGTCGTACAACTCCGGCGCGCCGGTGTTCCAATTCATCACCAGCTTCAAATCCCCCACGCGCAGCGCCGAGAGCCGGTTGGCGGCCACCAGGGGCCGGTGGAACACCAATCCCGGGAGTCCGCGTTCGACCGTTCCCTTCCCACCGCCAAGCAGCACCGGCTTCAAGCTGCCGCCGTCAATCTCCGCCGGCAGTCTGGCGCCGTCTCCGGCCAGCGCGCACACCGTCGGCAGAATGTCATAGCCGGCCACCGGAACGTGCGACCACGATCCCGGGGCGATCCCCGGTCCGCGCACAATGAAGGGCACCCGGATGCCGCCTTCGTACAGCGATTGCTTGGCCGCCCGCAGCGGATGGTTGACCGGTAGCCCGCCGCCCTTCCATTCTTGGTAGGTGGCTCCGCCGTTGTCGGCCATGAGAAAGACGTAGGTGTTCGAGGCCAACCCGGCGCGGTCCACCGCCGCCAGCAGTTGCCCGATGCCTTCGTCCATGTCCTCGGTCATGGCGGCGAACTCGTGCGAGAACTGGCGCGGCGGATCGCCCTTGCGCCGGTACTTGTCGAGCGTCGCGCGCCGGCACTGGATCTGGCGGTGGACGGCGTAGTGGCTCACCTGCATGTAGAACGGGCGGGAATCACGCGCCTGCCGCTCGAGGAATGCGATCGCGCGCCGCGTCAGGCTGAAGATGAGCTTCGGATCCTCGGTGACGGCGGGCGCCATGCGGGCCTCGCCGCCTCCGCCCATGCCGCCCGTGACGTTGCCCGTCACGCCGTCGCTTTCGTCGTAGCCCAGCCGCGCGGGCGCGGCCGGATTCTCCGGATCGAGCGACCCCTTACCCGACATCGACTCGCCCCACTTGCCGAAATGGGCGCAGCGGTAGGCCGGATCCACCCGGCGCAGCGCCTGCGGGATCGACAGATGGCCGCGCGGCTGAAAATCGCCCACGAACTCGGTGCCCCTCTGCCGTGCCGGCGTCATCCCGAACTGGATGCTGCGCCGGGTGGGGGTGCACAAGGGCGCGGGCGCGTAGCCGTTCACGAAGCGCATGCCGCTCTCGGCCAGCTTGGCCATGTTTGGCGTATGCAGGTAATCGCAGCGCGATTCGGCCATCTCCGGGTGCATGCGGAAGGAAGTCGAAGCCCATCCCTGATCGTCGGTGAGGATCAGAATGAAGTTCGGCCGTGCCGGGGCCGCGAACGCCGCGGCGGGCATGGCGAGCAGGCTTCGGCGCGTCAATTGACTTCTCTGCGCAGGCATGCCTCATTGTAGCCTCAACCGCCCGCAACGGTCTTGTGACGCGGTTGGCATTCACCTGAAACGCCTGCCCGCTACAGTCAGACCATGCGTCTTTTTTCCGTGGTCCTTGTTTTGGCGGCGGGCGCTTGCCTCGCGCAGGAGTTCCGCGGCCGGATTGCCGGCCTGGTCAGCGACCCGTCCGGAGTGGGCGCGGCCAGGATCCGCGTGCGGGCGGTGAACCAGCAGACCGGCACTTCGATCGAAACCGCGACCAACGAAACCGGCTCCTATCTGCTCCCCTTCGTCCCGCCAGGGACCTATACCGTGACGGCCGAAGGCCCCGGCTTCAAACGCGCCGAGTGGCCGGACGTCCAGGTGCTGACCAACGCCGGAGTCACGCTCCATATCCGCCTGGAACTGGGCGCGGTCGAGCAGAGCGTCACGGTGAGCGCCGCGCCGCCGCTGCTCAGCCTCTCCAACGCCGACCTCGGGCAGGTGGTAGACCGGCGCTACGTCTCCACGGTGGCCGTTGCTCTCACCCGGAACACGGTCGCCGCGGCGCGCCTTGCGCCCGGCGTCACGGGCAAGATCGGGACGTTCTCAAGTAATGACCAGACCGAGATCAGCATCACCGGCGGCGGCTCCACCCAGGCCCGCAACGAGTTCACGCTCGATGGCATTCCCAACACCGTGCCGCAGGGCGGCGGCAACATCGTCTACGTGCCCGCGCTCGACTCGGTCGAGGACGTCAAGGTCAACACCACCATGTTCGACGCCTCGCTCGGCCACTCCAACGGCGGCGCGGTGAACATCACCACCAAAGGCGGGAGCAACGATCTGCACGGGACGGCGTATCTCTACAAACGCTGGGCCGCGCTCGACGCCAATAGTTGGGTGAATAACCGCCTGGGGCTGCCCAAGCCGCCCGTCAGCTACCGCCAGTACGGCTTCAATCTCGGCGGACCGGTGCTGATCCCAAGGCTGTATCAGGGGCGCAACCGCACGTTCTTTTTCTTCGCCCGCGAGGACGACAAGGTCGCCAGCGCCATCAGCCGCCAGAGCCGCGTGCCCACGGACCTTGAACGGGCTGGCGACTTCTCCCAAACCTTGAGCCGCGTGGGAACGCCTCTCACCGTCTTCGATCCCGCCACCACCGTGGCCGCAGGCAGCCGCGCCCAGCGCCAGGCCTTCGCCGGAAACCGCATCCCGGCCAGCCGCCTTGATCCCACGGGCGTTGCGGTGCTGAAGCTCTACCCGCTGCCCAACCAGTCCGTGCCGGTGCAGATCGACCGCCTCAACTGGGGCGCGACCGGGGTCAACGACACTCAGAACCACAACACCAACGTGCGCCTCGACCACCAGTTCAGCGAACGCCACCGCCTGTTCGGCCGCTTCAGCCGCCTGTTCCGCGATCAGAACGGGGTGGTCTTCTTTCCGGGACCGAACGACTTTCCGATCGCCGGCACCGACAGCATCGCCGACATCTCGCGCAAGTTCCACTCCTTCGCGCTCGACGATACCTTCGTGCTGACGCCCTCCTTCGCCGGCAGCCTGCGCTACGGCCTTTCGCGGCGCTCGCAGGAGACCCAGCGCGGCGCTTACGGTCTGGACGGGGCGGCGCTGTCGCTGCCGCCGGCCATCCTCGCCAACCAGCGTTTCAAGGGCTACCCGCTGTTCCGCCTGGGCGAGAACATGGCTACCATCGGCGGCTTTCACAGTCTCGAAGCCACCGAGCAGCAGGCGCTGCTGGCGACGTTCACCAAGCTCACCGGACGCCACGGAACGAAGTTCGGCGTCGATTACCGCCTGGCGCGCTGGAACCGCCTGGTGCCGGGAACCGCGGGTCCGGGCGATTTCACCTTCAACGCCGTATTCACTCGCGAGGATCCTTTCACGAATGCGAGTTCGGATCGCAGCGGCTCCGCGATGGCGTCATTGCTGCTGGGCGCGCCGGCCTCGGGCTCGATCGGCTTCGCCAGCCCGGTCTCGATGCAGAATCACTACCTGGCCGCGTTCCTTCAGGAGGACTGGAAGATCCACCGCCGGCTGACCATCAATCTCGGCCTGCGCTATGAACTCGAGACTCCCTGGACCGAGCGCTACAACCGCATCAGTTCCGGATTCGACTTCGCAGCGCCGTTTCCCGTCCGCGTTCCGGGGCTGGACCTGCGCGGCGGGCTGCTGTTCGCAGGTGAGGGCGGGCGGAGCCGGCGCGGCGGACCGCTCGATGGCAACAACTTCGGTCCCCGCTTCGGACTGGCCTGGCAAGTTGCCGCGCGCACCGTGGTCCGCACGGGTTACGGGCTCTTCTACGGAATTCAGTCGTTCAACAGCAGCTTCCTCGGTGAAGTGGACGCTTTCAGCGCGGTGACCCCCTTCGTCGGGACCACCGACGGCGGCGCCACCGTGGCCAACACGCTGCGCAACCCGTTCCCCAGCGGCATCGCCGAACCGGTAGGGACCTCGCAAGGCCTCGCCACCCAGTTCGGAAACGCGCTGGCCTTCTTCAACCCGGCGCGCGTGAACCCCTATAACCAGCAATGGCAGTTCAGCGTGCAGCACGAACTGCCCGGACTGGTGCTGATCGACGCCGCCTACGTGGGAATGCTGAGCACCAAGCAACTGGAAAGCTTCAACCTGAACGAGAAGCCGGACCGCTATCTGGAACTCGGCGCCGCCGAGAACACCCGCGTCGCCAATCCGTTCCTCGGTCTGGCGCCGCCGCGATCCACCCTGGGGCAGGGCGCCACCATCGTGCAGAGCCGCCTGTGGCCCGCCTACCCGCAGTTCACCACCCTGACGATGCACGGCGCCAACACCGGCCGCGCCTCCTATCACGCCGCGCAGCTCAAACTGGAGAAACGATTCTCCTCGGGCTTCGCGGCGTTGTTCTCGCATTCTGCGTTTCTCTTCGCG
>CAKZVG010000275.1 GCA_937921835.1 uncultured Bryobacteraceae bacterium
CGCCTCGGCTTCCTTACTGAGGCGCCGCCGCTCACGCCAGGCGGCCCAGCGCTCCCCCAGCCGGGCAAAGGGATGGAACGGCGCCAGCAGCCAGTCCGGCAGGTGCGTGATCGAGAACGACGAAACCAGGTAGAGCGATACGAAAAGGCAGGCGGCGATGGCCAGCAACGATCCGGTGAGGTTCAGCTCGGCAAGCAGGTAGCCGGCCGCGAGTTTGCCCACCAACCCGCCGGCGGCGACGTCTCCGTAGGGTGTCCAATCCGGGCCGAGCGAGATCCCCGCCGACACCGCGCCCAACAGCATGAGCCCGCCCAGCACTTTGGCGGGAGCGGCTTCGATGGGCTGCGACCGCACCCACTTCCAGGCCATCAGAATCAACAGCGCCGGCACGGTGAAGGACGCCAGCCCGAACACCTGCAAGAACCAGTCGGCGAAGATCGCGCCCGGCTTGCCGATGAGGTTCTCCGGCCGCGTGTCCGGATCGGTGGCGGTGTTCCAGGATGGGTCGCCGGGATGGTAGGAGACCAGGCTCAGCGCGATCGCGAAAGCGGCGAGCACAAACACCCCGCCGATGGCTTCGTTGAGCCGGTTATTCTGCGTCGGACCTAAGAGTTTCATTCCGCTCAGGGGCGGACGAGGATAGCACGAGCGATTCCCATTATGCCAGAAAAACCCCCGCCCCGGCTCGGCGTTCTTGCGCGCGCCGGGAGGAGCGGCTGCGCCGGAGGCGCGGCTTAGCGCACCGCCACCACGTACGGCATCACCCGCATCAGGCCGCCCCCACTCCATAGCCGGAGATCGAATCCTTCCAGCAGGCGGGCCGCGCGCTCCTCCAGGAAGGAGGGCGACTGCCGCGAGGCCAGGTAGTCGAGCAGGCCGCGCCGGCCGGGATAGGCCACCAGCCGCACCTTCTCATCCTTGCCGATTCCGGCGCGCTCCCGGATCATCTCCACCGCCGCGTCCAGGCCGCCCAGCGCGTCCACCAGGCCGCGCTCCTTGGCCTGCTCGCCCATCCACACCCGGCCTTCGGCCAGCGGCCGCACGGCCTCGGGCTGCTTCTTGCGGCCCTCGGCCACGCGCGCCAGGAAGGTGGCGTAGACGTGCTCGATCGATTCGCGCAGCTTGGCCCGGCCCTCCGGACCGAGCGGCTGGTAGTCCGAGTCAAGAGCGGCAAAGCGGCCGCGCGTGATGGACTCCTTGCGGATGCCCAGTTTGTCGTACAGCCCGCGCAGGTTGAGCTTGCCGTACAGCACCCCGATCGAGCCGGTGACCGTGTCGGGATAAGCCAGCACGGGATCGCCGGTCATGGCGATGTAATACCCCCCCGAGGCCGCCACATCGGACATGGAAATCACCAGCGGCTTTTTCTTGCTGAGCAGCTTCATCTCGCGCAGAATGTCGTCGGAGGCCAGCGCGTCGCCGCCGGGCGAATCCACGCGCACGATCGCGCCGCGGATGCTCTTGTCCTCGCCCGCCTGCCGCAGCAGCTTGATGAAGTCTTCCGAGCGGATGCCGTCTTCCTCGCCGAAACCGGTTCCGCGGCCGCGCAGGATCGCGCCCTGGCCGGCGATCAGCGCGATGCGCTTGCCGTCGGCGCGCAGGGCCCGGCCATAGTCCAGGTGCGTAATTTTTTTGAGTTCCTTCTGGCCAAGGCGCTGCTTCAAGGCGTCCAGCGCCTGATCCTCGAACAGCAAATCGTCCACCAGCCCGGCCGCTTTGGCGCGCGGCGGGGTGAACGGCCCCTGGTCGATAAGCGCGCGCACCTCTTCCGGGCTTTTGCCACGCGCCCCGGCGATGGTGGAGACCATCCGCCCGTAAAGCTGGTCGAGAATCGCGTTGAGCACCTCGCGGGTTTCCGGCGTCATCGAAGTGCGGGTAAACATGTCGCCCGCGTCCTTATACTTGCCCGCGTGCTCGATCTCGAACTCGACGCCCAGTTTGTCGAGGCCCCCGCGCAGGAACATCAGCTCGGCGCGCAGGCCCTTCACTTCCAGGAAGTCCTCCGGCGGCATGTAAATCTGACCCGCGGCGGTGGCCAGGTAGTATTCGCGGGTGCCGGGATTGCGCAGGAACGCGATGACCGGCTTGCCCGATTTCTTGAACGCGGCGATTCCCTGCCGGACCTCGTCCAGTTTGCCCCAGCCCGCGTCCACGCCGCGCGGCATCAACACCAGCGCGCGCACGCGGGAATCCTCCGCCGCCGCCCGCAGCGCTTCCCAGGTGTCGCGCACCGTGGCCCGCGCCGGCGGCCCGAAGAGCGGGATCTCCATGGGAGGCCGCTCGGGCAGGCTGTCCTCCAACCGCAGGAACAACGTGGCCCCGTCCGGGACGCTGGGACGCCGCTCGCCCAGCCGCACCATGGTGAACGACACGACCACAATGGCGATTCCCGCCAGCAGCATGCCGGCCGCCAGACCGGCGAGAAACTTTTTCATGATGGCCTACGCTCCTTGGAGTATCAGATCCACGCGCCGCACCACTTCCCGCAGATACGGTTCGTCGCCGCCGCGCAGCTCGACGGTCGCCACACCCCGAAATTGGATTTCCCCCAACGCGCGATGGATCTCTTTCCAGTCCAGTTCGCCTTCCCGCAAATCGGTGAACTCGGCGCTGCGCTTCCGGGTTTGTTGGTCGGTTTTGAACTGGAAGTCCTTGAGGTGCAACTTGACGATGCGCCCGCCGAGCGTGCGGATCCAATCCTGCGGATAGCCGAACAGCGCCACGTTGCCCACATCGAAGTAAGCGCGCACCCAGGGGCTCTGGAACTCGTCCACATAGCGGGCCATCTCGAGCGGGCTGAGCAGGAACTTGTTCCAAACGTTTTCGATGCCAATGGCGACCTTGAGCTTCGCGGCCAGCGGCAGCAGCTTCCGGATGTGCTCTTGCGAGCGTTTCCAGGCTTCTTCGTAGCGCACCTGCGGATTGACCACCGCCGGCACCAGCAGCACCGTGTCCGCGCCCCAGGCGCGAGCGTTGCGCAGGCTGGTCTCCATCCCGTGCAGGCTCCTGGCGATGACTTCCGGATCGGGCGAGGAGAGCGGATACTTCCAGTGATCGGAATTCATCACCGAGTGAATGGGCAGCCCGGCCGCCTCGGATGCCTTGCGGATTCCGGCGGCTTCGCTCTCGTCGTAGACCGTGGCGCACTCGATGGCTTCAAAGCCCACTTCGCGCGCCAGCCAAAAACGCTCTTCGTAGCCGCCTTTGGGCAGCATGCCGATGTAGACCGCCCTGCGGATGGGCAGGCGCGCGGCGGCGGAAACGGCCGGCCCCACGGCCCCGGCGGCGACGAATTCGCGGCGTTGCATGGCGTTTCCTCGTTTCGGTTTTCAGGCGAACGTCACGCCGATTCCGGCGGCCACCTGGCGGATGTAAGCGGCGCCTTCGGCATACTCCTCCGGCGTCTTGAGATGTTCGAGCATCAGCGGCGCCTCGTGAGCGAGCGCCGCCAGCCCGCGCAGATACGGGCGGTAATCCACCTCACCGCGCCCGGGCACAACCTCGACGAAATGCAGGTTCATCTCCGGCAGCCACGCCAGGTCCTTGGCGTGGCAGGAGACGATGGAGCGGCCCAGCTTGGCGAAGCACTCCTCCGTGAAGGCGGCGTTGTTGTAGAAGCGGTGCGGCGAGTTGATGCCGTTGCATACATCGAGATGCACCCCGAACTCGCGCCGGTCGATGGCGCGGATCAGCCGCAGGTAGTCGTCCGGCCCCTCCGGAATCGCCCAGCCCATCATCTCGAGCGCGAATTTGGTGCGCTTCGGCTTGACCTCCGCAATCAACTTGCGCACGTTCTCGACCGTGGCGTCGAAGAACTCCTGGGAGAAGTTCCTGGGGTGGGGACCGTACCAGACCTTGGGGTTGTAAGAGCCGGCGATGTCGACGCAGCAGCGCGCGCCGACGGCTTCGGCCAGCGCGAAGCGTTCGGCGACGTAAGCGAAGTTTTCGCGGCGTTTCTGCGGGTCCGGATCCAGCAGATTGCGCCAGGCGCCGACCTCGGCGATGACGACGTCTTCGGCGGCGAAGGCCTGCTCGATTTCGCGGATGCGGGCGCTGTCGGCGAGTTTCACGGCCGGGCAGTAGGCGGCGCTATAGCCCCGGCGGCGATGTTCGCGGGCGAGCTCGCGCGGGTCCTCGGTCTTCAGTTGCACGGGCGCGCCCAGCCGCACCGGCCGCCTCCCGGCATGGAGCGCCGCCGCGGCGGGCAGCGGCAAGAAGCTTCTGCGCTTCATCAGGATCCTTTCGCCTTCACCGTGATCTGGTTGACGACGCCCTTGACGCCGTGCACGCGCTTGACCAGCCGCTCGGCTTTGGCGCGCGCTTTCTCCCGCTCGACCACGCCCTTCACCGTCACGACGCCCTCGTGGACTTCCACCTCGAAGGCGCCGCCCTTGACGTCGGGATCGTTGGCCAGCCGGCGCCGCACCTGGTCGTAGATCTCGTCGTCGGAAACCTGCTTCTGGCGCTGCGCGGCGGCTTCGGCCGGCGCGGGTGGAAGCCCTCCGAGCAACAGCGGGACGGAAATGACAAGGGGGATCAGAAAGCGCCACATTATCGTTCTCCTGCCATTGAACGCCAGTCTATCTCATTCAGAAACTCGGGGTTTTGGCGCCAGTCCGGGCGCACTTTCACGAACAGTTGGAGAAACACCTTGCGGCCGAGGAGCCGCTCGATGTCCTGGCGGGCGAGGGTGCCGGCGCGCTTGAGCACGGCGCCGCCGGAGCCGATCACGATGGCCTTCTGCCCTTCGCGCTCGACGTAGATGGTGGCGGCGATCTTCACCAGGCGCGGGGTTTCCTCCCAGCGATCCACCACCACGGCGACGGCGTACGGTACTTCCTGGCGGGTCTCTTCGAGGATCTTCTCGCGCACGAACTCGGCGGCCAGAAAGCGTTCCGGCTGGTCGGTGATCTGGCCGGGCGGGAAGTATTCCGGCCCCTCCGGCAGGCGGCTGACGATGGCCCGGCGGAGTTCGTCCAGCCCCTCGCCGGTGAGTGCCGAGATCGGAATGTATTCGGCGAATTCCATGGCCGCTTTGTACTGCTCGATGAGCGGCAGCAGCTTGCCCTTGTCCTTGATACGGTCGATCTTGTTGAGCGCGAGAATGGCCGGCGTTCCGGACTTCTTTAACATGTCCAGAGCCTGGGCGTCCTGGGCGCCGAAGGGGAGCGCGGCGTCGGCCACATAGACCAGCAGGTCGCGCCCGTCGAGCGCCGCCCGCACCTGGTCCATCATGCGCTTGTTGAAGAGGCTGCTGGAGCGGTGAATGCCGGGGGTATCCATGAAGACGATCTGGTAGTCGGGCGTGGTCACCACACCCTGCACCGCGGCGCGGGTGGTCTGAGGGCGGGAGGAGACGATGGCCAGCTTGGCGCCGGTGAGGGCGTTCAGCAGGGTGGACTTGCCGGCATTCGGCCGGCCCAGAATCGAGACGAAACCCGACACATGCGGCGGCTTTTCAGGCATGCGGCTGTTTCTCCGCCTTGGATACGCGCACGCGTTCGACGCGCAGTTCGTTGCCCGCCAGAACCTCGATCCGGATGCCGTCGCGCTCGACCACCTCGCCCACGGCGGCGACGTGCCCGAGCCACTCCGTGACCAGGCCGCCGATGGTGGTGGATTCGGTGCCGTCCGGCGGCCGGAATTCGAGCAGGTCCACCAGGTTGTCGAGGTCGAAGCTGCCCGAGACGACGTAGCGGCCGCCGGGCTCCGGGACGATTTCGCGGGCCGGCTCGTGCTCGTCGCGGATCTCGCCGAGGATCTCCTCGACCAGGTCTTCCATGGTGGCCAGTCCGGCGGTGTTCCCGTACTCGTCGACCACCGCCACCATGTGCGCGCCGTCTTCCTGCATCTCGCGCAGCAGAACGGGAACGGGCTTGGTTTCGGGCACCATGCGAATGGGCCGCATGAGGTCGTTGACCGGACGTCTGCGGCGGTCCTCTTCGTCCAGTTCGAACATGTCGCGGACGTGGACGAAGCCGACGATGTTGTCGATATTGTCGCGATAGACGGGGATGCGCGAGTACTGCTCGTTGATGACCAGCTCGCGCAGATCCTCGAGCGTGCGCCCGGCTTCGATGGCGACGATGTTGGGGCGCGGGGTCATCACCTCGTGAACGGTCTTGTCCCCGAAGGCCACCACGGAGTGAATCAGCCGCCGGTCGTCCTCCTCGATGAGGCCCTCCTCGGTTCCGGCGTCGATGAGCGCGTCGATGTTTTCCGCCTGCGTGCCGTTTTCCGAGGCGGGCTCGCCGTTCTCGTTCAGCTCGCTGAGCGACTGGAGGAAAGAGAGCAGAAACACCAGCGGCCGCACCAGCAGGACGGTCAGCCGGAGTGCGGGAAGCAGCGGGACCAGCCAGCGGACCGTGGTCTTGCGGTACAGGATCTGGGGAACGGCGTAGGCGGCGCCCATCATGCTCAGCCAGGCGAACAGGCAGGCTTCAAGCACCGCGCGCCAGGTGGCGTCCGGCCGCGCCATCAGGGCCAGCATCGCGACGCCCAGCAGCAGCAGCGCGGTGTGCTTGACGATGGAGAACGACAGCGCGCCCGGTTCGCCCTTCAGCCCGATGCGTTCTTCCAGGGTCTCGCGGAAGAATTCAAGCGACGGCAGTTCGCGCGCGCGCAGGCGCATGGATTCGAGATAGAGCGTCTGCACCAGGGTCGAAAGCCCGAGGATCACGGCCAGCGCCGCCACCGCGATGAGCAGGATGAGGGTCACGGCTTCGCGGTCGTACCCGGACGGCGCGCCGGAACAACAACTCTGTGCCGTCTTCGGAGG
>CAKZVG010000276.1 GCA_937921835.1 uncultured Bryobacteraceae bacterium
CGACAAGGGTCTGATGAGTTATCTCCAGGGCCAGAAGTACGCCCGGCAGAACTTCGAGGCGCAGCCCGGCAATACCATCTACCGCGACCCGCTGGTGGTCATCACCAACCGGGGAACCGCCAACGGAGCCGAAATCGCCGCCGCCGCGCTGCTGGACAACAAGCGCGCGGAGGTGGTTGGGGAGAGAACCTACGGCGACGCCGCCGTCCGCAAAGCAGTCACGTTGGAGGACGGGAGCGCCGTGATCCTTTCCGTAGCCAAATACCACTCGCCCTCCGGCAAGGCCATCCAGGATACCGGAGTGACGCCCACCGTGGCGGTAGCCCAGACCGAACCGGTTCCGGACTCGGGCGAGGAACCCGCGGGTCCAGCCGTTGCCCCCGCCGAGCCCAAGAGCACGGGCGAGGATGAGCTGCTCAAGAAGGCGATCGAGGTTCTGACCAAAGGCGCCCCGGCCGCAAACTCCGCGGCCCGCAAGTAGCGCGCGCGGCGGAAACCGGGCCCCCCGGTTCAAAGCCGCCTGCCAGCCCCGCACAGATCCCGCGAACTGCCCAGTGGGCCGTAGCGCCGGTGAACGGCGGAATCGCTGTCTCTGCCCGCTTGACATTTTGTTGTTATATACTTTCCCCCAGGGCGGATCGGCCGGTTTGGTGGAGCGGAAGAGGGCGCCGCCAACGGGCACCGATCGAGTCCCGGAATGCTGAATGGGCGGCGCCTAGGGCGCTGAAGGGGTAAGTTCGATGCATCGCAGAGCAAATCTTGCAAGTCTATTCATGTTTCTTCTGCCGGGGCTGTGCCTTGCCCAAAGCGACAGAGGCGTGATTACCGGCACGGTATCGGACGAGTCGGGCGCTGTCGTCACCGCGGCGCGCGTGCGCGTCACCAACAGCGCGACCGGCGCATCCGTGCAGAGCGAAACGACGGCCACGGGCAACTACACTGTTCCCGGTCTGCCGCCGGGGACGTATCAGGTGGATGTCGAAGCTTCCGGATTCAAGCTCTACCGGCTCTCGAACGTGATTCTCCCGGCCGGCGGCACGGTCCGCGCCGACGCCACGCTTCAGGTGGGGGCGGTGACGGAGTCGATTTCGGTCACCGGAACGCTGGCGCAGATCCAGACCGACACCGCGAAGACCTCCACCCAGGTCAATACGAAAATGGTGGACGAGCTGCCGCTGGTGGTCGGCGGGGCCATGCGCGGGGCCTTCGACCTGGCGCTCATCACGCCGGAGGCGAATCAGCCCGACATCGACTCGGACAAGGCTTTCAACATCGGCGGCGCGCAGGCGGGATCTTTCGGCGCCACGCTGGACGGGGTGTCGATTCTGACGGCCCGCTTCACCTCCGTGCAGTGGGCGAACGTCAACACGCCGTCGGTGGACGCCATCACGGAGTTCTCGGTGGAGACCAACGGTTTCAAGGCCGAATACGGGCGCGCCGCGGGCGGCATGATCACCTTCGCCTCCAAGTCCGGCACCAACGAACTGCACGGCACGGCGTACGAGTTCCTGCGCAATGACGCTCTCGACGCGCGCCGCTTTTTCGAGGCCCGCAAGGGCGTCTACAAGCAGCATGATTTCGGTTTCAGCGCGGGCGGGCCGGTATATCTTCCGAAGCTATATGACGGCCGCAACCGCAGCTTTTTCTTCACCGCGGGGGAATGGTTCCGCAACCGCGTGGGCGCCGCCAGCGGCCGCATGAGCGTCCCCACGCCGGAGATGTATCAGGGCGACTTCACCAACTGGGTGAACGCCACCGGGCAGCGCCTGCCGATCTACGATCCGGCCACCACGCGCCCGCAAGCCGGCGGCGGATTCGTCCGCGATCCCTTCCCCGGCAACCGTATCCCGCAGGGCCGCTTCAGCCCGCTGGCGTCGAACTATCTGAAGATCGTCGGCAACTCGATTCATCCCAACACGCAGGCCGCGCCGGGCACCAGCGACTATGTGCGCAACAATTACATCAATAACACCGGCACGGCGCTCGATCCCTGGACCAAGTTCTCGGTGAAGGGCGATCACAACTTCTCCGACAACACGAAAGCCAGCTTCCTGTACAACCTCGGCCAGCACCAGCGCACGCCGGGCCCGGACGGCTTTCCCGGACTCCCCGGCCTGCTCAACCAGAACCGCATCGACGACCAAAAGAGTCACGTCTACCGCGGCACGTTTTCCAAGGTCATCACGCCGCGGCTGATCGCTTACGGGTTTGGAGGCGTGAACTTCTGGAAGGAGAAGCACAACGCGATCACGCTCGACGGCGACTGGTCCGCCAAAGGCGTGTGTCTCAAAGGCGCCTGGGACTGCAACCGCAACCTCCTGAAGGTCAACCACTCCGACTACGCAAATTGGGTCGCGGACGCCTATGACGGCTCGGAGAACTTTGTCTTCAGCGCGGGCGGCGACCTCACCTGGATCAAGGGCAGCCACAGCGTCAAGTTCGGCTACCTGTGGGAACGGATGCACTATAACGGCTTCGGGCAGCAGACCATCGGCGGGCTGGTGGGCGCCGACCGCCGCTCGACCAGCGTTCCGGCCAACAACAACCTCAACACCGGCGGCGGCAACTCCTTCGCCAGTTTTCTGCTGGGACAGGCGTTTTCGGGCGGCACCGAGAACGACCGCTTCGTGGGCCAGCAGTTCCGTAGCCATGCCTTCTACGTGCAGGACGATTGGAAGGTCACCCGGCGCCTGACGCTCAACCTCGGCGTGCGCTACGAATTCACGCTGCCGCCGCTCGAGCAGAAGGACAAGTGGAGCGACTTCACTCCCGACCGTCCCAATCCGCGCGCCGGCGGAATCCCGGGCGCGCTGCGCTTCGCGGGCAAGGGCCCCGGGCGGGAAGGCAGCCGGACTTTGGTGGATGGCTGGTGGGGCGGCATCGGGCCGCGCGCCGGCTTGGCCTACCTGCTCAATCCGAGCACCGTGTTGCGCGCCTCGGGCGGCATCAGCTACGGGGTCGTGAAAGCGGTGACCGGGTCGACGCACTTCGAAGGCTCGACGCTGATTTTCCGGCCCGCCTCGCTCGACCAGGGCGTAACGCCCGCC
>CAKZVG010000277.1 GCA_937921835.1 uncultured Bryobacteraceae bacterium
GGCGCGCGGAGGTAAATTCGCCGAAGCGCGCGTTGACCTGCTCGCCGGTGCGGGTGTCGAAGCGCGCACCCGTGTCCAGCCCCGCGAACTGGGTGTGATTGAAGGCGTTGTAGAGTTCCCAGCGGAACTGCAAGCGCACCTGCTCGCGAATGGGGAAGTTCTTGAACAGTGCGATGTCCCAATTGTTGATGCCTGGCCCGCGGATGAGCGTCTTGGCCGCGTTGCCCAGCGTTCCCACAGCCGGCAGCCGGAAAACTTCGGTGCGGAAGTTGCGGCTGAAAGTGCGCTCGCTCTTGGGCAGCACCGGGTTTTCGAGCACCACGACGCGCGCCCCCTGCGAGGCGGTGCCCGTGATGTCGATGGCGGTGGTGGTGGAGTAGCCGATGCCGAGCGGCTGGCCGCTCACAAAGCTGGTGATGCCGGAAAGCTGCCAGCCATTGAGCGCCTGCCGGGCGAACGGGTTCCGCACCGGAGCTTTGGGCACTTCCCACAGGTAGTTCAGCGTGAACACATGCGTGCGGTCAAACGAGGCGAGGCCGTAGTGCCACACCCGCGCGTTCACCAGCGGTGACACGGTTTCGTTATCGGTATCGTTGAAGTCCATGGTCTTCGACCAGGTCCAGGCGAGGCCGAATTGCAGTCCCTGCGCGAAGCGCCGCCGCGCGGTGACTTGCAGCGAATGGTAATTCGAGCTGCTGCCCGGTTCGATCATGACGATGTTGTTGTAGCCCCGCACCGGCCGCAGGAAGGCGGCCGGCAGCGGGCGGCCGGGCAGGGTGGGATCGCCGTTACGGGGATCGAAGTTGGCCCCCAGCGCGACCGGGTTAATGTCGCGGCGCCACAGGAGGTGGCGCCCCAGCGAACCGGCGTAAGCGGCGTCCACGATGGTCTGGAAGCCGACGTTCTGCTGCACCGAAAAGCTATAGTTCATCACCGTGGGCAGTTTGCCTTCGGCGTCCGAGGCGAAGACATTCGAAGGGTAAAGCAGGCCCGAGGAAGACAACAGCCGCGAGACCTCGCCGTAGGTGATGACCGGCTGCTGAAGCAGCGGCGGCTGGCCGACGAAGGTGTTCGAGAAAACCTCGGTGAAGTGCCGGTTATAGAACAGGCCAAAGCCGCCGCGCACAGCGGTCCTGCCGTTGCCGAAGACATCGTAAGCGAAGCCGAAACGCGGCCCCCACTGCGTTCCCCGGTGGCGGATCATGCCGCGCGGGTAATCGCCCGGATCCGAGGCCAGCACCATGCCGTTGAACGGCCTGCCCACGCCCGGCGCGATGGCTCCGATCTGCGCCGCGACATACTCCTGGCCGGTGACCGGATGCACGCCGATCCGCTGGCGGCGGGCGTTGAACCCCGGCTGAATCAACTGCATCGCCTGCGCCGGGTCATAGCGCTCCGGAACGAAGCCCGCCATGAAGTCGTCGCGCTCGGGGATGGGCGACAGCCAGTACAGCCGCAGTCCCAGGTCGAGCGTGAGCCGCGGCGTCACTTTCCAGTTGTCCTGAACGAACGCCTCGGTTCCACCCGTCCGCACGCGCATCCAGGCCTCGCCGCTGATCTCGGTGTAGGAGTTGAAGACGCCCAGCGCGGCGTTTGAGTAAGCCCAGTTGGTATCGAGCGGGTTATTCACGTTACGCCCGAAATCAAAGGCTCCGTTGAAAACCACGGTCTTTTTCTGGTGCCTGAAAAACCGCTCGGTGTAGACGCCGGTCTTGAAGGTGTGGCGCCCCCGGGTCCAGGTGAAGTTATCGGAGAAGTTGAACAGGTGGTAGCGGTTGTAAAGAGGGAACCGGCCTTCGGTGTCGATGTTGGCGGGCGACGGAACGCCGCCAAAGGTGGCGTTGGGCAGGATGTTGAGCGGGTTCGCCTTGGGGCTGAACTGGCCGGCCCGGAAGCCAACGGTATCCCGCTGGTTGCGGCGCAGGTCCTCTTCCGAGTAGGAATTTTCGGCCGGCTGATTGAGCCAGCCGAAGCTGAATTCGTTCAGTTTCGTGGGGGAGATCACCCGCGTGTAGCGCGTGGTCAGGCTCTTGGCGTGGCTCCACCAGGTCTTGCGCATCTGCGGCCAGTTGGCGGTGGCGGTGGTGACGCCGGTGTAACCGGTCTGGTCCTCGTTGGACGTTCCCCAACTGCCGGTCAGCGTATTGTTCGCGTTGATGTTGTAGTCCAGCTTCAGGGTGCTGGTCTTCTTCGGGATCTCGTTGTTGGAGGTGAAGACGTAGTTGTACTGTCCACCCGAGATGGAACGGTCGAAGAAATTCGGCGCGGGCAGGAACTTGAGCAGCGCCTGTCCGTTGGGATCCACCCGCGAGGCCGGAATCGAGTTGTTCGGGAAGGGCGCGTTGTTGTTGTAGGGATCCTTGAGCGCGATCAGTCTTCCGCTCAGGTCCAGCGTCTGGGAGAAATTGCCCTGCCGCTCGAGTTCGGTGGGAACCGTCACCCGGCCGGTGGTGGCGGATTTCGTCGGCCAGAACTCCTGCTGCCAGAAGAAGAACAACTTATCCCGATTCTGGTTGAACTTGCCGGGGATGTAGGCCGGTCCGCTGAGATAGTAAGTCCAGGTGTTGTAGCGGTAGCGCGGCTTCGGGACGCGGTTCCGGTTATTGAAGAAGTTATTGGCGTTGAACTGCTCGTGCCGCTTGAAGTAAGAGCCAAGACCGTGGAAGTCCTTGGCGCCGGACTTGGTCACGATTTGCAAATTCGATCCCGACATGCGGCCGTACTCGGCCTGGTAATTGCTCACCAGGATCTTCACTTCGGCCACCGCGTCCTGGCTCACCAGCAGCTTCATCTGGAAGCCGTTGCCCATGTCGGTGGAAGGCACGCCGTCGATGGCGATGTTGTTCATGGTGCGCCGGTTGCCCTGGACATAGAAATTCGCGCCGCTGCTCAAATCCTCGGGCTGGCTGGCCACCACCACGCCCGGCACCAAGGCCAGCAGGTCGGTGACGTTGCGTCCGCGCACCAGCAGGTCCTCCACCTGGCGGCTGGTGATGACGTCGGAGCGTTCGGCGCTCTGCGTCTGCACCACCGCCACCTGCGCGGTGACCGAAACCGTCTCGGTGACCGCGCCCAGGTCGAGCACGATCTGCCCAAGCGACAGCCGGTCGCCGGTGGACAGCTTGATTCCTTTCTGTTCAACCGTCTTAAAACCGGCCTTGGAAACGGTCAACGTGAATTCGCCGGCGCCCAGGCCGCCGAACAGGAAATTCCCGGCGGCGTCGGAGACCGTCGTGCGGGTGAAACCCGTGGCCGGCTGCACAAGCGTGAGCGCCGCCTCGCCGACGAAGGCGCCGCTCGGATCGACCACCACGCCGGACAGTGATCCGGTGACAATCTGCCCGCGGCACTGCCAGGCTGCGAGCAACAAGAGCGAAGAGAGAATGGTTCTTGCCTTCATGGGACCCCGCCACGATTATAGTCCGGTGGAGGGGCGCAGAAAGGGCTACGGTTCCCGCGGCGCGTCGGCGGCGGGCGCTTCCGGAGAGGGCGGCTGGGACGGGGGCGCCGCCACCACCGGCGTCCGGGCGAGCAGTTTCAGGATGGATTCCAGCGCGCGCGGAGCGGGTTGCTCGCGCGCCGCGAGGATGGACTCGCCCCTGGCCGTCTCCTGTCCACCGGCCGGCTGTGCGGCGCCGCGGTTTCTGGCCCGCGGAGCTTTCGGAGGCGGGGGCGGAGGGGGCGGCGGCGGCGCGCTCCAGGGCAGCGCGGGCAGTTCGTGACGCGCCGCGACGTTGGCGACCACTCTGCGGACGCTGCCGATCACCCGGTCCGCGGCCGTTTGCGCCTCTATGGCGTTGGACGCCGCGCCCGCCGTGGGAAACGGCATCCTCGACAGCCAGCGGAAAGCGGCCATCAGCACGACCGCCATCACCACCCCGAAAACCGCGGCCGCCAGCCAGCGCAGCGCATAGCGCCAGGGGAACCGCGGCAGAAGCGGCCGCCGCGGCCCCGGCGCCGGCGCCGGCAGAACACGCGCGGCGGCCCGGCGTTCCTGGGGCGGCGACACGGCGCGCTCCAGCGCCTTGCGGAACGTCTCCGCCGAAGGGAAGCGCGCGCGTGGGTCCTTCGAAAGCGCCCGCAGGACGACGTCGTTCACCGCGCGCGGGATGGCGGGATCGATCTCCGCGGGCGGGCGCGGCTCCTCCTCAAGATGCGCCCGCATCAGCGAGAACGCGCTCTCGTAGTCGAACAGCTTCTGGCCGGTGAGGATTTCGTACAGGATCACACCGCAGGAGTAGATGTCGGTGCGCGGATCCAGCCGGTCGATTCCCCGCACCTGCTCCGGCGACATGTAATAGGGCGAGCCGATCATCGCTCCGGTGGCGGTCACGCGCGAATCGTAGGGCGCCTTCGCCAGGCCGAAATCCGTGAGCTTCACCACCCCGGCCTTGGTGACCACGATGTTGGCCGGCGAGACGTCGCGGTGAATGATGCCCTGCGAATGCGAGTAAGTGAGCGCATCCAGCACCTGCACCACGTAGCCGATGCCTTCCATCCGCGCCGGGCGGCCGCGCTCGAGGATCTTCTGGAGGGTCTCGCCGTCGACCAGCTCCATGATCATGACCATGCTGTCCTCGTGCCAGAAGGCGTTGTGGACGGCCGCGATGTTGGGGTGGCTCAGGCGGGCCTGTAACTGGATTTCGCGCAGGAAGCGCAGCCGCTGTTCCTCGGAAGCGGGCGCGGTGGCACCCAGCACCTTCATGGCTTCCAGGCGGTGGGTCACCACGTGTTCGACTTTGAACACGCTCCCGAACGCGCCGCTCCCAAGCTGTTCGAGAATGCGGTACTCTCCGGCGACTTGTCCGGGAGCGAAGCTCATGGGTGACCCGCCGACACCGCCACGGCCGCCAGCAGCACCAGGAGTACGCCCACCACCACCAGCTCGGCGTACGACCAGGATTTCTGCCAGGATGGTCTCGCCGCCGGCTTCGCCCCCGCCGGGGCGACGGCCGCAACCGGACCTCCCTCGGCCTCCGCTTCCTCGGTTTCGAACGCCGCGATGGCGCCGGGCTCGTGTTCGGCCACCGGCAGCGCCTCCAGCGCCGCCAGGAATTCAGCCGCGGACTGGAAGCGCTCGGCCGGGCTTTTCGCCAGCGCCTTCAGAATGACCTCGTCCCACTTCGGGCCCAGGCGCGGGTTGATTGTGCTTGGCGCCGCCGGTGCGCTCTCCAGGTGCATCGAAAGCACCTCGAACTGGCGCTTGGCCTGGAATGGCTTGCGGCCCGTGACGGCTTCAAAGAGCAGCGCCCCGGCCGAGTAGATGTCGCTGCGCGGGTCCAGGTCGCCCCCGTGGCGGATGCGCTCCGGCGACATGTAATAGGGATCGCCGAGCGGTACGCCGACCCGCGTCAGCTTCGGATCCGCCCCGGCCCGGGCGAAGGTGAAGCCGGTCAGTTTCACCCCCGAATCCGTGGTGAGCACCAGGCAGGAACTGGACAGGTTCCGGTGAACCACGCCGAATTCGTGCGCGCAACTCAGCGCGGACAGGAACTGGCGGAAAATGTCCACCGCCTCGCTCTGGCGCAGCGGCCCCAATTCCAGGCGCTCGGAGAGCCGCACACCCTCCACCAGTTCGGTGGTGATGACGAACTGCCCTTCGAGCGTGGTGGCGTTGTAGAAACGGACGATGTTGGGGTGCAGCAGCCTGCCGTGCACGCTCGCCTCGCGCAGGAAGCGGCGCGTTTTCTCCGGGTCGCTCCGGTCCGCCGTTCCCTGAACCTCCAGCATCTCGAAGCGGTTCAATGGAACGTGGCGGACCTTGTAGGCGATGCGGCTGGGCGTGCTGTCGATGATGTCAATAAACTCGTAATCGCCGGCCCTTTGGCCGAGTTGAAAAGACATAGCGCACTCCCGCTCCGGGTTCGCCCGCAACCCGCCGGTGTCAGGAGCGGAACACTCCGGCGGTGCGCACAAACCCATCCTGAGTGTAGAGGCACTTGCGGCATGGGAACAATAGAACTTAGCTCCTAAGGATCGCCTTAGACCTACCTGGAATTCACCCCAATCCGCCCTAAGAGCAGGACAATTCCCAAGCTGCGCCAAAGGGTTACAGGTGTTGCGGCCGGCGCCGCCGGTCTCCTCTGCCGCCG
>CAKZVG010000278.1 GCA_937921835.1 uncultured Bryobacteraceae bacterium
GCGATGCGGTCGATGTTGGGAGTCCGGACCAGCGGATGCCCGTAGCAGCTCAAATGGTTATTCAGGTCGTCGGAAGCGATGAAGAGAAGATTGCGGCGGCGCGCGGGCGCGGCCGCCAGCGGCAACGCCGCGGCGCCGGCCGAAGCCAGCAGGAAGTTTCGGCGCGAGATGCTGTTCATCGACTCTCAGCGTACCTCGACCGGGCGCGGCGCCGCCGAAGGCCGGGCCCGTTCCGCCGTGGCGCGCCCGCTCACTCTCCGAAGCAGCGGCGCAGATTGGGGTCTTCGGCGATCATGCGTTCGACCTCGGGCACGCAGTCGCGCTCGGAGAGAACCGTGTAGTAGCCGTCCTTCATCGACGGCGCCAGGCGCACGGCATCCAGCCATTGGCGGCGCGAGAAAGGCTGCGCGGCGGCCACGTCCCAGAAACCCGTCCGCTCGAACAGCGAGGCGATGCGCTCGTGCTGGTTGTTCTGGAGGCGGCTGACCATGTAGGCGGCCGTGCCCACCTGAAGGCCGTGCAGGCGCGGGGCGCCGCCCATCTGATCGAGCGCGTGCGAGATCAGGTGCTCGCTGCCGCTGGCGGGCCGCGACGAGCCGGCGATCTCCATCGCCACCCCGTTCAACATGAGCGCGGTGGCAAGCAGTTGCATCCCCGCCGGATCGCGCGCCGGATTGGCGATGAACTGGTACACGGTGGCGTCCGACATCAGCGCCGCCAGGTCGTTCACCGGCGTGCCGCGGGCGTGGAAGGCCAGCTTCCAGTCGCGCACCGCGGTGAGCTTGGCCACCAGGTCCCCCACTCCTGAGCACCACAACGCCTTTGGCGCGCGCAGGCACACCGCCGTATCGACGATCACCGCGCCGGGCAGCCCGGTGGGCAGCGAGCGGCGCCGCCCGTCCAGCGTCAAGCTGGATTGCGGCGAGCAGAAGCCGTCGTTCGACAACGACGTCGGCACGGCGTAGTAAGGCAGGCCCGCCAGCGAGGCCACGTATTTCGCCGTGTCGAGCGCTTTGCCGCCGCCCAGGCCGGTGATGGCCTCGCAACCGCGCGGCAATCCGCCCAGCAGCCGCACCGCGCATTCGACGCTGGCTTCGGCGACTTCGAGCGCGGCCTGGATCTCGACGCCCCGCGCCGCCAGACTGGCGGCGAACGAGCCGCGGATCGCCTCCGGCAGACCCTCGCTGGCCAGCAGGAACACCCGCCGGTGGCCGCCGCGCGCCAGGTAAATCCCCATGCGATCGAGCGCTCCGGGCTTGATGCGCACCAGTTCCGGCACCTGGATGAAAGCCTTCTTCATTGCCCCTCGCAGCCTCCCGCCAGGTGTTCGACGATTTCAAACCACCGCCCGTAACGGCGGAACGCTTCGCCCCGCGCCGCCAGTTCGCGCGCCAGGTAGCCGCGCGCGAACCGCAGAGCCGGATCCACCAGCAACGCCGGCTTCACGTCCGGCGGGCCGTCGCCGGCAAAGGCCACGCGCTCGTAGCGCCGCAGGGCGTCCCGAACCACGGCGGCTTTGTCGATCCCCACCTCGGGGCAGAAGAAGGGCGAATCGCGCGGCAAGCCAAGCGCCAGCCCCCGCCCCTGCTGGATGCGCCCGGGATTGGCGTGCACCGTGGCGTGGACGCCGGCGGCATCGAGGATGCGCTCGATGTACCAGGAAGAGCCGGCCGACACCACCACCAGGTCCCAACCGCCGCGCTCCAGGCACTCGGCGCCCGCGCGCAGGTCCGGATCCGGTTCGACGCGCCGCAGCAGGTCCGCCAGGCGCCCGTCCTCTTCGGGCGCGAAGGCAAAGATGGCCGCCATGGCCTCGAAGTGCGTCATCTCTCCCGCCGCGTAGCGGGCGAAGTAATCGGGCGCCTCCGGCGGCATGTACTCGCGCGCGACGAGCTGGTAGAAATCGTGCCGGGTGATGGTGCCGTCGAAGTCGGAAACCAGAACGAAACGGTTCAATTGTGCCTCGCACTTCCGATTATCCGCCAGGCGGCGGCTGGGCTATCATTGCCCTATGCGAAAACTGCTCCTGGTTTGCCTGCTGTCGGCCCTGTGTCTGCCGGCGGTGGAAAAGAAGCTCATCCATCCGAAGGAGTTTCCGAAGGGCGCGCCCTACAGTCCCGGTCTGCTGGTGGGCGACACGCTCTACGTCTCCGGAATGGTCGGCATGGACCTCAAGACCCGCAAGGCGCCCGAGGAGTTCGAGGCTGAGGTGCGGAAATGCCTCGACAACATCGCGCTGGTGGTCAAGGAAGCCGGCATGACGTTCGACAACGCCGTGTCGGTGCAGGTCTATCTCACCGACGTCTCGCTGTTCCAGCGCATGAACGCGGTCTACATCACTTACTTCAAGGAACCGCGGCCCACCCGCACCACGGTCGGCGTCAAGGAGCTGGCGGGTCCCTACCGCATCGAAATCACCGTGACGCTGCGCAAGTAGGCGCCCCGGAACCGCGCGCTACAATCAAAGCGTGGGGATTTCGCGTTACGCGGCCGGACTGTGTCTGGCTTCGATGCTCGCCGCCCAGACCTCGTTCTTTCCCGTTACCGGCCTGAAGCCGGGGATGCGCGGCGTGGGGAAGTCGGTCTTCTCCGGCGGGCGGGTGGACGAGTTCCAGGTGGAGATCCTCGGCGTGCTCGAAAACATCGGGCCGAAGCAGTCTCTCATTCTGGGACGCCTTTCGGGCGGACCGCTGGAGCACGCGGGCGTGCTCCAGGGCATGAGCGGCAGTCCGGTGTACATCGACGGCAGGCTG
>CAKZVG010000279.1 GCA_937921835.1 uncultured Bryobacteraceae bacterium
GCTCCGCGCCGCGTGGTGTTTGACGTCCTGCGGCCTACCGGGTTTTCCGCCCGCACGGCGTTCTGGCCGCCGCCTCCGCAGGGCAGCCCCGGCGGCGCCTAGAATTCCAGGCGCAAGCCGAGTTGAACCCGGCGTCCGTACGTATTGCCGAGTTGGTTGGTGCTCTGGCCGAAGGTGCTGCTCAGCACGTTGGTATTGGGGTCGGCCCAGGTCATGTTGTTCAGCGTGTTGAAAACGTCCATGCGCAATTCCGAACGGAGCCGCTCGGTGACCGCGACGCGCTTGACGATGGAGGTGTCCAGGTTGAACAGCCCGGGATTCGTGAGTCCCTCGTACTGCCAGGGATTGGTGCGGCGGGTGTAGGGCGGCAACTGGGCGAAGACGGAGGTATTGAACCAGCGCTGCGGCGTGGGGTTCTCGATAACCGGGTCGCCGCTGACCACCAGGGCGCCGAAGCGAGTGAAGAAACCCGACCGCCAGCTCATGAAGCCGGTCAGGTCCCATCCTCCGGCGACGGCGTCCAGCCAGCGTGGCATCTGGCTGAAGTACGGCCGGCGGCGCCCCACGGGAACCTCCCACGTCCCGGCGAGGTTCAGGCGGTGCCGCGGGCGGTTGTTCTCCTGCCAGGTGAACTCCTTGAGGAAGCTGTCCACGTTGTCGAAGAAGGCCTGGTCTCGCTGGCGGCTGTAGTTGTAGCCCATGATCACCGAATAGCCTTTGCTGAAACCGCGCAGCAGCCGTAACTGGAACGAGTGGTAGCGCGTGTCGCCACCCTCGATGGCGTCGATCACGTTCAGATCGCCATACTGCGGGTAGGGCCGCATCAGCGACGTCAGACCCACGCTCGACTGGTAGCGAAGCGCTCCCGGGAATTTCTCCACAGGGAGAACGTTATAGAAGGGATTGTCGACCCGCTGATTGATTTCGGCCTTGTACTGCAAGGCGATCCGCGGGTCCACCTGGTTGACGTTGTAAGCGCCGATCAACTGGCTGGTGAAGTTCAAGAAGTAAGTCACGTCGGCGACAAAGCCCTGCGGCAACTGGCGCTGAAGCGAGACATTGACCCGCTTACTGTAGCTCCGCGGCCGGTCCTGGGCGACGTAGTTGAAACCGTTTCCCAGATTGGTGTAGCGTCCCAGACTCTTCTTGTACGCCGGAACGATCGGATTGCTGGGCGGGAAGGGATCCGCCAGCCGCATCTGCGGGACGCCTTGCACGGCCGAGGGCGCGCCGGTGACGGACTTGTAGCCCCAATAATAGGTGTCGAAGATGTTGAACGTGCTGCCCGTCCAGGGCGTCGGGAAGACGCCCAGCGCGGCCCGCAGGGAGGTCCTGTCGTTGACGCGCAGCGCGAAGCCGGCGCGCGGCGAAAGGGCTCCCCGCCCGGAGTTCCACTGGCCGCGGTTCTTGTTGTCGGCGAAGCGGAACGCGCCGTTGAAGATGGTGGGGCCCTGATAGTAGCGCGACAGAAGGGCGGGCATCTTGGGCGCGCCTGCGCCCTGGAATTCCGGAATCGGATCCGAGAGATCGAGCGGGCGCGTGAGGCGGTCCTGGGGGTCGCGGTAGGCCTGCTCGAATTCGTAGCGCAGGCCCAGATTGAGCGTCAGGCGTTGCGTCAGCTTCCAGTCGTCGTTCAGGAAGCCGCCGAAAAACCGGTTCTGGCCTTGGGGGGTGATGGTGACCGTCATCGACGTCGCCCCGCTATTCCAGCTATCGACGCCGCCACCGGCCGGCTGCACCACGCCCAGCAGGAAGGTCGCGTAGCCGTCACCCGAGGCGCGCAGGTCCGGGCTGACGTAGGTGCTCGACGTGGGGTCCGCCTGGAAACCGAAGCCAAAGGTATTGGAGATGAGCAAGCTGGTGGTGCGGGTGGCGCGCGTCTCGAAGCCCGCCTTCAAATAATGAGCGCCGCGTTGCTGGGAGATCTTCGCGCTGAAGTTGTCGCCGTTGGGACGCTGATCCCACATGCCTCCGCCGGGGCCCATGTCCACCCAGCGCTCGCCCTGGTTCACCCCCATCACCGTCATGCGGGGAATCAGCACCTTGATGCCGGGATCCTCGAACAGCGCCGTATAAAACTTGGAGTTGGGCCAGACCTTGGCCCACCCGCCTCCGTCGGAGAAGTCCTTGTCGAAGCGCGAGGCGTCAACGAAGCTGTGATAGCTGCCGTGCAGGTTGATCACCGTGCGGGTGCTGAGGACATAGACCACGTCGCCGGAGATCGACGCCGCGTCCCGCTGGCTGCCGCGGTCGGACTGGAAGACCTCGGAACCGGTCGGGTTGCCGCTGGAGACTGGCGTCCAGAGTTTGCTGAAGCGTCCGAAGAAGCGCAACTTCTCGCCCGGCACGTAGTCCACGCGCTCGGAGAAGTTATGGTAATCGTAATTGATCGGCAGCGGCACATAGTAATTCTGGAAGCGGTAGGGTCCCGTCCCCGGCCGGTTGGGTTTCCAGAGTTTCTGGAGATAGCTCCTGGCCACCGGGTCCTGCATCGAGGCCGGAATCCGGTTGCCCGGAAACGGCGTCCGGGTGATGGTCCGGCCGTCCGCCGAGGTCTTGGTCGTCCAGGGATCGTAGATCGTGCGCAGCGCCCCGCTGGCGGTCACTTCCTGGGAGAAATCGCCGGCGCGCATGGCGTCGGTCGGCAGGGTGTGAATCAGCGCGTTGGGATCGGTCTTCTTCCACTGCTCGTAGGAGCCGAAATGAAAGAGCTTGCCTTTCAGGATGGGTCCGCCCAGCGTGCCGCCGTACATATGGTTGCGGCCCTGGTTGATGGAGCGGATGACGCGGTTTTCAAGGGCGTTCGCCCACGGGTACTGCCCCTGGTAGAAGGCGGTCCCATGCCAGTCGTTGGTTCCCGACTTCATGGTCAGCGTGATGGCGGAGCCGCCGCTGTGTCCAAACTCCGCGTCCACGGCGTTCTGTTGCACCGTGACTTCCTGCACCGAATCGGGAGCCGGCATGTAGCTGGTCTTATAGCCCAGCCCGATGGGACTGCCGTCGATTTGCAGATCGTTGCTGTAGTTCCGGCCCCCGCCGACTTCCTGCCGGTTGCCGGACCAGGTGAAGTAAGGCTCTACTTCGCGCGCCGTGTCCTGCTGCACCACCGCCGGATCGAGCTTGGCCAGCAGGAGCGGATTGCGGGAGATCTGCGGCAGATTGTTCACCAGGGTGCTGTCCACCGTGGTCTCCAGCTTGCTGGTGTTGAACTGCACCGCCACCACCTGCTCGGAAACGGTGACCGTCTGCTGCACCTCTCCGGTCACCAGCCGGGCATCCACCGTAACGTCGGCGCGGGACTGCACGCGGATGTTCTCCTGAACGAAGCGGCGGAATCCCTGCCGCTCCACCTGCACGGTGTACTCTCCCGGCTCTACCAGGTCGAAGAGGTACCGCCCGGTGGCGTCGGTCGTCTGGGTGCTGGATACGCTGGTTTTGACGTTGGTCAGCGTCACTTTCGCTTCCGGAACGACCGCCTGGGTTTGGTCCGTTACGACGCCCTGCACCCGCCCCCGGTAGTTCTGAGCGGTGCACACTCCCGCGCTGAGAGCGGCGGCGAGAATCGAGACAAAGAGCGATGCTTTACGCATGTTCTAACCCCCTCCGGCCGTGCGGCCGGAATCGCGGCGGGATGCCGCTTCCGGAAACCTACCCGAAGCACCACCACAAGACAAGTGGAAGGCGCGGGTGAAGCCGTGAACGCGCCCGCATCCACGTGAACGCGAACCAGCGCCCTATCTTTTATCAAGGGCTTACGGCCCCCCGAACTGCCGCCAGGAGCTGCCAGCCGGGCTTGCCGATCTCCGCGCGCGGGAATATAATGAGGCTCGTTCACGTGAAAGGGGGGACTGTTGAGAGAGTTCGACTCCCTGTGCCGGAAATGGGGCATCCCCGAAGTTCCGCCGTCCGGTGAGC
>CAKZVG010000280.1 GCA_937921835.1 uncultured Bryobacteraceae bacterium
CCTTCCAGCCAAGGCGGCGTGGCTTGGGCAGTTCCCAATCGCCGCCGGTGCCGGGTGGGGGCGCATACACACTCAGAATGTATTCCAGCCCGCGGCGAGCCAGTTCGGCGAAGGAAATCTCGCGGCTCTCACAAACCTTGCGGGCCCGGTCGTAAACATCGTCCGGCAACTGGATTTGCGTGCGTATCATGCCAACAGATTGCCATCGCCTCCGATGGTGTCAATTCGGCGGCAAGATGGGGTGGACCTTGCCGCCAAGATGGGCGTGCCGGTCGAGAAGATTCAGCAGCGGGTCAGGGAACTGCACGAGTTCAACCCCATGCTCGGTTTCCGCGGCTGCCGTCTGGGCATCGTGTACCCCGAAATCTCCGAGATGCAGGCCCGGGCCGTGTTCGAGGCCGCGGCCGAGGTGCAGAAGGCCGGCGTCAAGGTCCGGCCCGAGATCATGATCCCGCTGGTGGGTTTCAAGAAGGAGCTCGACCTGCAGGTCGAGGTGGTCCACCGCGTGGCCCGCGCGGTCATGGCCGAGCAGGGGGTCCGGCTCACCTACCTGGTCGGCACGATGATCGAAGTCCCGCGCGGCGCGTTGACCGCCGACGAGATCGCGCAGACCGCCGAGTTCTTCAGCCTCGGCACCAACGACCTCACCCAGACCTGCCTGGGCATGAGCCGCGACGACTCCGGCTCCTTCCTTGGCGCGTACACCGAGAATGAGATCGTGAAGAAAAACCCGTTCGCCTCGATTGACCAGACCGGCGTCGGCCAGCTTGTGCAGATCGCGGTGGAGAAGGGCCGCGCGACCCGGCCCCACTCCGATCCGTCGAGCAGGAAGGAGAACAGCAGACAGCGCCGGCTTTCCAGCGTGCCGCGCAGGCACCGGGCGGTGAGGGCGAACTCGTCGAGGGCCGCGGCGGGACGGATCGCCGTCCGCCCTTCACTCCTGCGCCCGCGCGGCGAGGAAATCAATCAGATCGCTCACGCGCTCCATCTTCACCAGTTCCGCCACGGGGATCTGCACGTTGAAGCGCGATTCCACGTCGTACATGAAGTCCAGGATCGAGAGCGAGTCGAAGCCGACCTTGTCGAGGCGCGATTCGGGGGTGAGGGCCTCGATGTCCACCTTGAGCTGCTTTTGCTGGCGGAGCAGCTCCTTGAGCGTGCGGATCGTGTTGTCGCGGGTCATGGCAGGGGCCGTCGGGCGCGGCCCGGCGGGGCGGCATCGTTCCGGCCGCGCCGCCGCGGTGTCAACGCCGGCGGGGCGCGGCGGCGCGCCGGCCGGTTCCGCTTGAACACGGCGGCGGGGGGGGCATGAATTTGGCGTCTGCTGCCGCTGCCGCCGACGCCATCACGTGCCGTCCTCCGGGCGGGCGAGGGCAGGACGCGTGGATGGGGGTTTTTGACCGCATGGTTGTGGCTGGCCGGGGTGCTCGTCTTCGGGGGCCAGGCCAGGGCGGGAGCGGTGGTACTGCCCCCCGCTGCCGGACGGCCGGTGGACTTCAACCACGTGGTGCAAACCCCTGGGCGGTTCAGCACGGTGCTGCCGGCGGTGGCGGCTTGGTTTGCGTGGCAACGAAAGCGCGGGAAGCCCGCGGCGTGATGCCCGCGGCGGGGCCGGGGCGCGTGGACAAACTGGTCCCGGTCAGGCGGCGTGATGGCGCCCGGCGGCCAATCCGGCAATCCCGCGGCTTTATCTGCGGGCCGATGGCCTGCCTCGCTGCCCCCGGCCCACTTTTTCGCGGCCGCCGGGCCTGTCAGGAAAGGAAAAGGCCCGGCATTGAGCCGGGCCTCACACGGGAAACTGGCAATCGGCGCCTGAAAACTAAGCGCGGCTGCGGCGGCGCCACAGGGCGAAGCCCGCCAGGGCCAGCGCGGTCGCGCCCGCGTAAACCTCGGGCTCAGGCACGACTGACAAGGTGATATCATCCCACCCGGTGTACAACACGCTTGCAGGGGAACCCGAGGAAGTGGGTGTGAGCTCAAAATACAAGGGCGAGGATCCAACACCAGTGGGCAGGTTAAAAGTGAACGTCTGCCAAGTCCCATCTGTGTTATAGCTGCCCAAGAGACTCAGAGGATTCAAGTCATCTTGCCAATTGATGTTCCAGCTAACAGTGATCCCACTGCCGGTATCGCTGAACTCTTGAGTGGTGGACTTGAAGGAAACCTGAAAATTCTGGGTGGGCCCGATGGTTATTGCAGACGTATCCACTTTGAACGCAACAACAGGTTCGGGCACCGTTTTATCGATAAGACCCCAGGACGACAGTACATGCTTGGAAGGCTCATTACCCAAGGGTGCGGGAATCGCCGAGGGGTCGGTGCTCCATCTATTACCTCCAGCTGAGCTCACGCCGGGCCCTGCACCCCCCCCCATGCCAGCACCCGGAGCTGACACGGGGAATTCCGCGGCCCCTACTCCCCAGCCACCGCCGTGGGCACCCGGCCCGGGCAAGAAATTGCTTTCAAAATCCCAACCGGCGACGACTTGGGCGCTGACTCCTTGGGCCAGAAGGACTGCCGCCGAGCTGGCCACTAGCCGTGCCAGTGTCCAATCTTTCCTGAGTTGCGTTGAGTTCATGCTGAT
>CAKZVG010000281.1 GCA_937921835.1 uncultured Bryobacteraceae bacterium
GAACTGCGCGCTTGCCGTGCCGCCAAAGGTCGCGTTCAGTGTCACGCTGCCCGGACTGGCCGCAACCGCGATCACATCTCTTGCCAGCCTCACCGTGATGGTCGCCGCCGTGCCGCCGCCGGTAGGAGTCACCGTCACCGTGCCGGTGCTGACCACGCCCGCCGGGGCCAGCGCCGGGTTCGCCCCGATCGTGAATGCGCCGGGAGTGACGCCCTGTGTCGTGTTGAGCACGATCCAGGGCGCGTTGGCGGCGATTGTGTAGGGGGTCGCGGTTCCGATGGTGCTGTTGACGGAAATCAACTCCGGCGTCACCGCGGCTCCTCCCGTGGAGCTGAACAAAAGATCCGTCTTGTCGACGGAAATCCCCGGCGCCGTGGTCACGGTGAATGTGATCTGGATCTGGAGCGCCGTGCCGGCGGGCGAGGTCGGGGTGACGATGACCGTGCCGCCGTAAGTGCCCGCCGCCAATCCCGCCGGACTCGCGGTGATGGTGATCGTGTTCAGGCCCGCCACGGTCGAACCCGTGGCTGGGGCCACACCCAGCCATGCGCCTGAAGTCGTGGACGCCGCCGCGCTGAAGTTCACCGCCGTGCCGGTGAGGCTGGAAATCACCACTCCCGCGCTCACGCTGGCGCCGCCGGCTTGCGCGCTCAGCGCCACCGTGGGCTGGTTGGTGGTGAGGAGGTTCGATGTGCCCGTCGATGACCAGTTCACCGTCACCGTCTGCACCGTGGCGCCGGAGCTGACCGTAATGGTGCCGGTCTGGTTGAAGGACTGCGGCTGCGCGGTGACGGTGAAGGTGGTGGGCGTGAGCCCCTGCTGCGGAGCCACCGACACCCAGGCCACGTTGCTGCTCGCCGACACATTGACCGGGGTCGCGCCGGTGGCGGTCGCGGTAAAGGTCTTGGCGCCGGGATCGGTGGGGCTGAAGTTGAGCGTCGTGGCCGAGAGGCTGAAGGCGCCCGTGGCGCCGACGTTGATGTTCAGAGTCAGGACCTGAGAGGGCGTGGTTGCGCCCTGGGTTGTCACCCGGAAATACCGGATGTAATTGCCAGTGGCGACCCCCGCGGCATTGACCGTGAAGGTGACGTTGGCGGACTGGTCCCGGGCGAGGTTGATTCCATCGATGGGAGAGGGCGTGACTAGCCCTGGGAAGTCCCCGGCAGGATCGTCGACCGCGATCGTCCAATGGAACAGCGACGCGCTCCCTACGTTTGTCAGCGCCACCGTGGTGGTGGCAGTGCCGCCGGGAGCCACCGTGACCGATACGGGGCTCGGAAACGTCAGGATTGCCTGGGCGTTGGCCACGCCCACGCAGGCCATCAGCAGGCTGACCGCGATCAGCCCCCGGCCGAGCATGTCCGCTACTCCGGAAATCGTGCGTTGGGACGCCTTCTTCACTTAATGCCTCCTGGTCGAAACCATGACCTATCGAATGAATACTCGGGCACTCTTGCAAGCTTGCCCTTGGACGCGGGAGCGAAGCGCAACAGCCTGGAACCGTCGCGTGTGGATGTCATTCGCTTTGAAAAGCATACCGCATTTCGCGGCTGCAACACACGGCTTGTTCCTTCCTGCCTGCGCCGGGGTGTGCCGGCGACACCTCCCCTTTTAAGCTAAAACCCCGGACGGCGGAAAAAATCCCGCCAGATCCGGAACTTCCGCGCACGCTATCATCAAAGAAGCGCCATGGGAACTCCCGCTGTCACCGGTCACCCTCCGTCTACCTATGAAGAAGCGCTCGAACGGGCCTCCACGCTCTTCGGCATCGAAGCCGAGTTCTGGGACATCTGGGGCAACCACCACCGGACCCCGCCCGAGGTGCGGCAGTCGATCCTGCGCTCGCTCGGCGTCGACGCCTCCAGCCGGGAGGGACTGGAAGCCGCCATCGAGGAACGCCTGTGGCGCGAATGGTCGCGGGTGGTTCCCCCCGCGCTGGTGGTGAGCCACGAGCCGCAGCCGCTCCGCATCCCGGTGAGCCTGCCCGCCGGCGCCGCAAGCGCCGCGCTGGCCGTCGAATGGGAAGACGGCGGCCGGGAGCGGATGGACTTCCCAGCCGGCAGCCTGGCGGAGGTGGAACACTGCCAGCTTCGCGGGCGGGCGTTCCTGCGCGGCGTCCTCGAACTGCCCTTCCGCGCCCCGCTCGGCTACCACACGCTGACGGTCACGCTGCTGGACGGGGTCTCGCACGCCTGCCGGCTGATCGTCTGCCCGGAGCGCGCCTATCTGCCCGAACGCCTGGCCGCGGGCGGGCGCGCCGCGGGACTGGCCGTGAGCCTCTACGGGCTGCGCTCGGAGCGCAACTGGGGCTGCGGCGACTTCACCGACCTGGAACGCCTCGCCGCCTGGAGCGTCGAGCGCCTGGGCGTCAGCTTCATCGCGCTCAACCCGCTGCATGCCCTGGCGAACCGCCAGCCATACAATACCAGCCCGTATCTGCCCTACTGCACTTTTTACAAGAATTTACTTTATCTCGACATCGAGCGCGTTCCGGATTTCGCCAGCAGCCCGCTGGCCTGCCGCGCGGCGCGCTGCCGCCGGGTGCAGGAAGAAGTCCGCGCGCTGCGCGCCAGCGAATTCGTCGAGTACGAGCGGGTTCAGGCGCTCAAGCTGCGCATCCTGCGAATCCTCTTCCGCGCCTTCCTGCGCGAATGGCGCGCCGGAACGCCGCGGGCGAACGAGTTCCGCGCCTACATCGAGCGCGAGGGCGCGCTGCTGGACCACTACGCCGTCTATTCGGCGCTCGACGAGTGGCTGCACGCGCAAGACCCGGACGTCTGGACCTGGGACCGCTGGCCGGAGCCATACCGCGATCCCGAATCGGTTGAAACGCGCGAGTTCGCCCGCCTGCACTGGCGCCGGGTGTTGTTCTTCAAGTACGTTCAGTGGCAGCTCGACGCGCAGCTTGCGGAGACCCACCGCCGGGCGCGCGAGAAGGGCATGGAGATCGGCCTCTACCACGACCTGGCGCTGGCCACCGACCGCTTCGCCTCCGATCTCTGGTCAGGGCGCCAGTTCTACGTCGCCGGCTGCCGCGTCGGCTCGCCGCCGGACGACTTCGCGCCGCAGGGCCAGGACTGGGGCTTTCCGCCGCCCAATTCCGAAGCGCACTACCAGGACGGCTACCGCGTCTTCGCCGAAACCATCCGCAAGAACAGCCGCCACGGAGGGGCGCTGCGCATCGACCACGTCATGCGCTTCTTCCGCCTCTACTGGATTCCCGACGGCCGCTCGGCCGCCGAAGGCACCTATGTCCGCGACCGCTACCAGGACCTGCTGCGCATCCTGGCGCTTGAAAGCGTCCGCGGGCGCTTCCTGGTGGTGGGCGAGGATCTGGGCACGGTCCCGGATTTCGTGCGCGACACGCTCGCGCGCTTTGGCATCCTCAGTTACCGCCTGTTCTATTTCGAACGCGACGCGGCGGGCGAATTCAAACCGCCGGAGGCTTACCCCACACAGGCGCTGGTGGCGGCCAGCACCCACGACCTGCCCACCCTGGCCGGCTTCTGGACCTGCCGCGACATCGAGGCGCGGCGCGCCGCCGGGCTGGTGGACGAAGCCGGCTACCGCGCCCAGCTTGAGGCGCGCGCCCGCGACAAGCAGCGCGTGCTCGACTGCCTCCACCGGCTGAAGCTGCTGCCGGCGGACTACCCGCGCCAGGCCGCCGGCCTGCCGGAGATGACCGGCGAGATTCACAACGCGCTGGTGGGCTTCCTGGCGGCCTCGCCGTCCATGCTGATGCTGATCAACGAAGAGGATCTCACCAAGGAACCCGATCAGCAGAACCTTCCGGGAAGCACGCACCAGTACCCCAACTGGCGCCGCAAAACGCTGTTCCGCATCGAGGACTTCGAGAGCTGCCCCAAGGTGGAGGACTACGCCCGGATGTTCCGCCACTGGCTGGCCCGCACCGGGCGGACGAACGTGGCGCGGGGCTGAACGGGCGGCGCGAGCTTCTTATTTCACAAGCTGCAACATGACCGACGGCGCCGGGGCGGAACTCCAGTTCGTCCCGGAGTACTCCATCGTCAGGGCGCCGGCCGGATCGAAGTACTGGTAGCTGATCCCCGAGATGTGGTCCTTGACTTGAGGGCCGGTCAGTTCATAGACATAGTTCGGCGCCTTCCGCCGCAGGTTTG
>CAKZVG010000282.1 GCA_937921835.1 uncultured Bryobacteraceae bacterium
CGGCACGTCGCGGGAGCGGAGGTCCTGCCGGACGGGCATCCCATGCAGCTTCTGGATTTCGCTCCCGGCGCAGAACGCGCGGTGGTGTTGTTCGGCAGATCGCGCTTGAACCGCCGGGCGGATCAGTTCAACTTCGCCGAATACCTGGGACATGGGCCGGACGGGACCGTTCAGGTGCATGTGAACGAGTTTCTGGACCGGAGCCTCGGATATCTGATCTACACGCTAGAACCGGATTTGCGGCTGGCGTCGATCGCGCCTTCAGTGGCGCTTCAGAAGACCTATAAGATTGAGTCATTGAAGGATCCGCGGATTCTGGCGTTTGGCGACGCCGATCTCCAGGACTTGCGCAAGAGCTACGAGGTGCGGCGGCGGTAAGGCGCCGTAGACCGAAGGCTCAAGCAGCACGAAGAACCGCCGCGGCGCCCGCCCGCGGCCTGAACGGCGACTTGGACCGCGAGGCGCCGGGGCGCCCGGTCCGCGAGCGGCCGGGTTCGAAAGGATGGAAACTCTGCGGCCTTGGGAATGGCCTTGGCGCGGGCGTTTGGAGTACGCTTGCTTCGACGGAGACCTCTCATGCCACACTGGACCCGGCGGAATCTGTTACGGCTGGCGGCGGGGCTGCCGGCCCTGGACTTTCTGGCCCACTACCGCGCCGCTTCGGCGGCCGAGCGCAACCGCGTCAAGATCACCGGCATCCGCGCGATGGCGCTGCGCAACATCGCCGGCAACTGCCTCGTCCGCGTCGATACCGACGCCGGCTTGAGCGGCTATGGCGAGGCGGGCGCAACCGGACCCATGGCCCGGGCGCGCATCGAAACCATGAAGCCGCTGCTGCTCGGCCGCGACCCGCTGGCCATCGAAGTCCACTTCCATAATCTGACTTCGCTCATGCACACCTACATGGCGCACATCCCCACCATCAGCGGCATCGACATCGCTTTGTGGGACCTGGCGGGGAAGATCCTCAACCAGCCGGTGGTGAGCCTGCTCGGCGGCCCGTTCCGCGACGCCATCCCGATGTACTCGCACGGCATCGGTCTGAAGATGCTCGATCCGGTCTCCTGCCGCGATTGGGCGCAGCGCATCAAGGCCCAGCCGGAGGGCTTCAAGGCGTTCAAGATCGGAATCGATTCGGTGGCCGGCGTGCGCAGCGCGCGCTACGCCGACACGCTCGACGGGGCGCAGTTGCGCAACGTCGCCCGCGCCTACCAGAACGTGCGCGAGGCGGTGGGCGATGAGATCGATATCGCCGTCCACTGCCACAATGAGTTCGACACGCCCAGCGCGATCGCCATCGCCAAGGCGGTCGAGCCGGTGAATCCGCTGTTCCTGGAGGACGCGTTGAACCCGCCGTTCTCCGAAGGCTGGATGGCCCTCAAGCGATCCACGAGAATCCCGATTCTGACCGGCGAGAAGCTGGAGCTGGTGCGCGGCTTCCGGCCGTTCCTGGATCATCAGGCGGCCGACATCGTGCACCCTGACCTGGCCTTCGCAGGCGGCATCACGGGCACGAAGAAGATCGCCGATTACGCCGCGCTGACGCGCACCCCGGTGGCGCTGCACAACGTCGGCTCACTCGTGCTGTGCCATGCGAACGCGCATTTCGGGGCCGCAATTCAGAACTTCTACCGCTCGGAAAGCGCCCTCGGACGGCCCACGCGGCACGTTGAGAAGATGGCCGCGGGCAACCCGCCTGTTGTGCTCAACGGGCAGCTCAAAGTGCCCGCGGGACCGGGGCTCGGGCTGCAACTCGATTTCGACTACCTGCGCGCGAATCTCGCCGAGGGCGAAACGTTCTGGGGATAGGGCGCGCCGCCGCCGTCCGGCCCGCGCCGGAAAGTGTCCCCCGGCCGCGAGCGGCTATACTGGGGCGGTAAGCAGTCCGTGAGGGCGCCGGGCGCGCCCGGGCGGACGCAAGGAGAAACGTATGGACCATCCCACCCGCCGCGACGCGGCCAATCTTCTCTTGGTCTCCCCCGCCGTGGCCTTCGGCTCGCAGGCCAACTCGGCCGTGACTTTCGGCATCATCGGCACCGGCGGACGCGGGCGCTACGTCGGCACCCACATGGCCAACGATAAGCGCGCGCGCCTGACCGCCATCTGCGATCTCTTCCCCGATCGCATCGACCTGGCCAAGACGCAGGTCCCGGGCGCCGACAAGGCGCGCGCCTTCAAGGAGTACAAGGAACTGCTCGCGCAGACGGACATCGACGCGGTCCTCATCGCGACTCCCGTCTTTCTGCACCCGGAGCACTTCGAGGCCGCCGTCAACGCGCGCAAGCACATTTACTGCGAGAAGCCGGCCGGCGCCGACGTCGCCGGGGTCAAGCGCCTCCTGCGCGCCGCCGCGCGGGCTGATAAGACCAGGACCATGCAGTTCGGCTTTCAGCAGCGCTTCAGCCCGGAGTATCTCACCGCCGAACGGATGGTCAAGGAAGGCAAGATCGGCGAGCTTACGCTGATGACGAGTTACTGGGTGCTCGGCAACCGCCCGCCTCAGCAGTTCAAGTCGCCCTACGAGCCCAAGGATCAGAAACTGCGCCACTGGGCGCTGTGGAGGGATTACTCGGGCGGACCCATCGTCGAGCAGGACTGCCACGGCCTCGACACGCTGAACTGGTTCGGCAAGGCCCACCCGCTGAAGGCTACCGGCACGGGCGGCCTGCGCTACAAAGCGCCGTACGGCGACTGGAGTTCGGACCACCATAACATCACTTACTACTACC
>CAKZVG010000283.1 GCA_937921835.1 uncultured Bryobacteraceae bacterium
CCCCTTCGTTCCGGCCGCCGGCGCCCGCGCCGGTGCGTACGCTGGCGCCGGGCTGGCCGCGCCGGAGCTTCAGCGCAGATGCCGGTTGAAGAAATCGAGCGTCCGCTGCCAGGCGAGTTTGGCGGCCGCCTCGTCGTAGCGCGGCGTTGTGTCGTTGTGGAAGCCGTGATTGGCGCCTTCGTACATGTGCGCGGTGTAGTCGGCGCCGTGGGCCTTGAGCGCCGCTTCATAGGCCGGCCAGCCGTCGTTGACCCGCTTGTCGAGGGAGGCGTAGTGCAGCAGCAGCGGGGCCTTGATCTTGCCCACCTGATCCGCCGGGGGCTGGCCGCCGTAGAACGGCACCGCCGCGGAAAGCTCGGCCCCCATCCGCACCGCGAGTTCGTTCGCCATGCCGCCTCCGTAGCAGAAGCCCACCACCCCCAGCTTGTCCGTGGTCGCGGCATGGTCTTTCAACCAGCGGGCCGCGGCCAGGAAATCCTGGGTGACTTTTTCGCGGTCCACCTGGCGGAAGAGCTGAACGCCTTTCTCGTCGTCGCCGGGGTAGCCGCCGAGGCTTGAGAGGCCGTCCGGCGCCAGAGCGACGAAGTTGGCCACCGCCAGCCGCCGGGCCACGTCCTCGATATAGGGATTCAGGCCCCGGTTCTCATGGATCACCAGCACGCCGGGCAGCTTTCCGCTCTGTCCGGCGGGCCTTACCAGGTAACTGCGGATGCTGCCGTGCCCCCGCGGCGAAGGGACCTCCTGGTAACTGGCCTGGATGCGGCGGTCGTCTTTCGGGACCTGCTGCGCCCAGGCGTAGTTGGCTCGCAAACCCTCCCACAGCATGGCGGCGGTGACGCCGCCGGCGGCGAACCGCCTGGCCCGCTCCAGAAACTCCCGCCGCTCGATGTCGCCGTGCACATACAGGTCGAATAAATCGAGTAACTCCTGCGGGTAATCCGATGCTTTTTTCCGTTCCAAGTTACTTGCCCCCCTCAGAGGGACGATAGCACATCGCGGCCGCCGGCGCGGGCGGCGGCAGCGCCGCCGGCTATGAGATAGAATCGGCCCTTACAGCACTGGAGGACCCCAATGAGCGAAACTCCCCAACCTGGCTGGAACGACCTCATGGAGATTGATCCGGCCGAAGATGTCACTCTGGAGCGCCGCGACCTGTTCCGCGGCGCCGGCACCGTGGCCGCGTGGCTGGCCGCCGCGCACCTTCCCGCCCAGGCGGCGGCGCCCGAGGACAAGGTCCCGGAGGCCAAGGCCGGACCGCCGCTGCCCCTGGCGCCCTTCGGCCGGCACAAGATCTCGCGGCTGATCGCCGGCGCCAACACCATCTACGGCTACTCGCATTTCAACTACGTCCTCAGCGCCCACATGGGCGAGTACCACACGACGGCGCGGGTGCTTTCGTTCCTGCGGGAACTCGAACGCGCCGGATACCAGACCTGGCAGGCAAGCTGGAGCGAACGGCTGGAGACGGACTGGCTCGCGTACAAGGAGCAGGGCGGCAAGCTCGATCTCCTGCTGCTGTCCCGTCCCACCTTCAACGACGAGCCCGAGATGCTGAAGCGCGCCGCGAAGCTCAAGCCGCTGGGCATCGCGCAGCACGGCGCGAGCACCAACCGCTTCTGGGACGAGGGGAAGCTCGACAAGTCGCTCGATTACCTGAAGCGGATTCGCGACACCGGCTTCATGGTGGGCTTTTCCTGTCACAACCCGCTCGAGGTCGAGTACGCAGAGGAGAAGGGTTGGGACGTGGATTATTACATGACCAGCCTTTATTACATGAACCGGCCGCGGGCGGAGTTCGAGAAGATCCTGGGCGGCCAACTGCCGCTGGGCGAGATCTACCTGCCCACGGATCCGCCCAGGATGCTCGTCACCATCCGCCAGGCGAAGAAGCCATGCCTGGTCTACAAGGTCCTCGCCGCCGGGCGCGCGGTGAGTTCGCCCAAGATGGTGAAGGAGCGCATGGCCGTGGCGCTGAACGGTATCAAGCCAGGCGACGCGCTGATCATCGGGCTCTACCAGCGCTTCAACGATCAGATCGGACAGACGGCCCAATTCATGCGCGAGATCCTGGCCTGAAGCGGGCGCGGCGGACGGCAGGCAGGCGGGGCGCTTGGGCTGCAAGATGCCGCTGTGCCGGCCGGTGCGCCGGTCCGTTCGCCGCGGCGCTCACTCCGGCAGCCGGGAATCGCCCATCAGCCAAGCGTCGACCGAGCGGGCGGCTTTGCGGCCTTCGGCGATGGCCCACACCACCAGCGATTGCCCGCGGCGCATGTCGCCGGCCGCGAAGACGCCTGGCACGCTCGACATGTAGTCCGCGCCGGTCTTGACGTTGCCGCGTGCGTCCAGTTCCAGGCCGAGCTGCTCAATCATCCCGTTACGCACCGGACCGGTGAAGCCCATGGCCAGCAGCACCAGGCCGGCCTCGAGCGTGAACTCGCTGCCGGCGATGGGCGCGAAGTCCGGCGGCGGACCAACCCGCACGGCGTGAAGGCGCCGCACGTTGCCGTTCTCATCGCCCGAGAACGCGGTGGTCGCGACCGACCACAGGCGCTCGCCGCCCTCTTCATGCGAACTCTCCACGCGAAGCTGGAGCGGCCATAGCGGCCAGGGCGTCGAGGGCGAACGCCCGGCGGGCGGCATGGGCAGGATCTCGAACTGGTGCACCGAGGCGGCCTTCTGACGGTGCGAGGTTCCCAGGCAGTCCGCTCCCGTGTCGCCGCCGCCGATGATCACCACGTGCTTGCCGGTGGCCAGAATCGGCTCGTTCAGGCGCGTGGGATCGGCCTGAATTCCCCCATCCCCGGCCACGCGCTTGTTCTGCTGCGGCAGGAAGTCCATGGCGAAGTGGATGCCCTTGAGTTCACGGCCGGGCACCTTGAGGTCGCGCGCCTGTTCGGCGCCACCGGCCAAGAGGATGGCGTCGTATTCCTTGCGCAGGTCTTCGACCGGAACGTTGTGCCCCACCCACGCCCGGGTGCGGAACTCGACTCCCTCGGCGGTCATCTGTTCGATGCGCCGGTCGATGAGCCGCTTCTCCATCTTGAAGTCCGGGATGCCGTAGCGCAGCAGACCACCGATGCGGTCGGCCTTCTCGAAGACCGTGACGGTGTGGCCCGCGCGGTTCAACTGCTGGGCCGCCGCCAGGCCGGCGGGGCCGGAGCCCACCACCGCCACGCGCTTGCCGGTACGCAGCGGCGGCGGCTCGGGGTGGACCCAGCCCTCGCTCAGGGCGGTGTCGGCGATCAAGCGCTCGATCACCTTGATGCTCACCGGCGGCTCGTTGATGCCCAGCACGCAGGCGGCTTCGCAGGGCGCTGGGCAGACGCGGCCGGTGAACTCGGGGAAGTTGTTGGTGGAATGCAGGGCGCGGATGGCTTCCTGCCAGCGGCCGCGGTAGACCAGATCGTTCCAGTCCGGGATGAGATTGGTCAGCGGGCAGCCGGTGTGACAGAACGGGACGCCGCAATCCATGCAGCGGGCGCCCTGCGTGCGCGCTTTCGAGGCCGGAAACTCGGCGTAGATCTCGAACCAGTCGTTCACGCGCTCGGCGACCGGGCGGCGTTCCGGCACCTCGCGCGCGTACTCGAGAAAGCCGGTGGGCTTACCCATGGCTCACCTCCCG
>CAKZVG010000284.1 GCA_937921835.1 uncultured Bryobacteraceae bacterium
TGTAGAAGCCCGAGCCCAGCGAGCCCACGAACGCGGCGACGGCCCACGGCCGGAACCTGGCCGCCGCCGCGTCCGGCTGCGCCCCGGGTCCCTCCACCCAGCGTGCGTACATCACCCCCCCCAGCGCGATGACCGCCGAGATGGTGTGCGTCCAGCGCATCAGGATCTCCAGAAATGCGTCCATACTTGTTACCCTACACAACAAGGATGCGACACCTCAAGTTTGCGGCTGGGTTTCTTCTTGCGGCGGTTCTGTCCGGCTCCGGCGGGACGCTCGCGCAACGCGTCGCGCGCGAGGTCGCGGCCATCGGGCCGAAACTGGTCGAGACGCGCCGGGACTTCCACATGCACCCGGAGCTTTCAAACCGCGAGGAGCGCACCGCGCGCGTCATCGCCGCCCGGCTCAAGGAACTGGGCTTCGACGAGATCCGCACCGGCGTCAGCCGGCATGGCATTGTGGCGCTGCTCAAGGGCGGAAAACCCGGACCGGTGGTAGCCGTGCGCGCCGACATGGACGCGCTGCCGATCGACGACCCGAGCCCGGCGCCCTACCGGTCGCGGAACCCGGGCGTGAAGCACGCCTGCGGGCACGACGTCCACATGGCGGTGGCCCTGGGCACGGCCGAGGTGCTCAGCCGCATGCGGGCCGAAGTCCCGGGCGCGGTGAAATTTCTTTTTCAGCCCGCCGAGGAGGGCGCGCCCGAGGGGGAGTCGAGCGGCGCGGCGCGCATGATCGCCGAAGGCGCGCTTGAAAACCCGCGGCCGGCGGCCATCTTCGGTCTGCACGCCAACCCCGCGCTCGAGGCGGGCAGAATCGGGTACTCGCCCGCCGCCATGCTGGCGTCCTCGGATACCTTCACCCTGCGCGTGACGGGCCGGGGCGTGCACGCCGCCTGGCCGCACGAGGGCATCGATCCCATCGCCGTTTCCGCGCAAGTGATTACCGCGCTGCAAACCATCGCCAGCCGCCGCGTCGATCCGGTCGAACCGGTGGTGCTGACCATCGGGTCGATCCGGGGCGGCAACCGCTCCAACATCATCGCCGGCGCGGTCGAGATGCAGGGCACGTTGCGCACCCACAGCGAAGCGGTTCGGGAGCGCGTCCTCTCCCTGGTGAAGCACATCGCCGAAGGTGTCGCAGCGGCCAACGGCGCCGTGGCCGAGGTGCGCTGGTCGGAGCGATCCAATCCGGTTACGCGCAACGACACCGCGCTGGTCGAGGCCACCCTTCCCGCCATGCGCCGCGCCATCGGAGCCGAGAACGTCGTGTTGCTCGCTCCGGTCATGGGCGCCGAGGACTTCTCCTACTTCCAGCGCGAGATCCCGGGCTTCTTCTACTGGCTCGGCGTGCGCAACCAGGCCAAGGGAATCACCGGCGCCCTGCACACCCCCGAGTTCGACGCCGACGAAGCCAGCCTGCCGGTGGGCGTAACGGTCATGACCAGCGTCGTGCTCGATTTCCTGGAGCGCAACGCGCGGCGCTAGCGGCTACCGCTCCGCCCCAAGCGCCGCCTCCAGGTCCGCCGCGAAGCCACGGAGATCCGCGACCTGTTCCGGTGTCGCGGGCGTCTCTTCGGCCTTGGTCCGGAAACAGGCTTGCTCTCCGCGCCATACCAGCACGCCGAATCCCGTGGGCAGAAGCCTTCCCGCCCCGCCGATGTTGCCGAAACCGTCCGCGGTGCGCTCCACCAGCGCCGCGAAGCCGCCGCGCTCGAATACCACGTGCCGCGGCAGCTCCACCTCCCGGACCAGGCGAATTCCGGCCGCGCTGAGACGCTCGATGATCTCTTCCATCGCCCGCCCGCTACATCTTATAGCGGCCCAGATCCTCGTCGTTCAGGTTCTCCAGCCAGCGGCGCAGCTCCTCGTTCTGAACCTTGTCGGAAGCCGCCGTGGCCGCCTTGGACGACTTGAGCACCGAATCTTCGACGAAAATCGGGCAATCCACCCGCAGCGCCAGCGCCAGCGCGTCGCTCGGCCGCGAGTCCACGCTGATGATGTCGCCGTCGCGCTCCAGCCAGATCAGCGCGTAGAACGTGTCGTCCCTGAGTTCGTTGACAACTACTTTCTTCACGCCCGTGCTCAAGCCGAGCAGGAGCGTCTTGATCAGATCGTGCGTCATCGGCCGGGGGGTCGAAACTTTTTCGATTTCAAGGGCGATCGCGTTGGCCTCGTAGATTCCCACCCAGATGGGCAGGATGTTGTTGCCATCCACGTCCTTGAGGATTACGATCGGCATGTTGGTGACCGGATCCATCATCAGACCGCGGATTTTCATTTCGACTTCCATACGTTCCCCCTCAACCCATTACAGCAGATCCCTCGCCGCGCCATCCTCGGCGTGCTCGCCGGCCAGCGAATTCGGCCCGGCGCGCGTCACCCGCACCCGCAGATACCGCCCCGCGAGCGTGCCGCCTTCAGGAGCCGGCATCGCCGCGCTGGTGAAATTCACGATGCGGTTCTGGGAAGTGCGCCCGATCCATTGCCCCGTGGCGAAGTTGTAGCCCTCCACCAGCACCTCTTCCACCCCGCCCACCAGCGCCGCGTGGCGGCGCATCTGTATGGTCCGCTGCTTCTCCTGCAAGATCGTCAGCCGCCGCCCCTTCTCCTCGTCCGGAATGTGATCGCCCAGGCCGAGCGCCGGCGTGTTCGGCCGCGGCGAGTACTTGAAGCTGAAGATGGAATCGTACTCCACCTCCTTGAGCAGCGAGAGCGTCTGCTCGAAATCCTCTTCGCTCTCCCCCGCGAAACCCACGATCACGTCCGTGCTGATGGCGATCGCGCGCCGCGCCCCCTTGAGCCAGCCGATGCGCTCCAGGTATTGTTCCCGCGTGTAGAGCCGCTGCATCCGCTCGAGCACCCGCGTCGAGCCGGATTGCACCGGCAGGTGCACGTGATTGCAGATCACCGGATTGGCGTCGATGGCCTCCACGATCGCCTTGACGAAATCGCGCGGGTGCGAGGTCGTGAAGCGCACCCGGCGGATGCCCGGCGTCCGGGCCACCCCATCGAGCAGGCTGGCGAAGTCCCAGCCGGCCGGCGACGGGTCCCGGTAGCTGTTCACGTTCTGCCCCAGCAACTGAATCTCGCTGTAGCCGGCATCGGCCAACCGCCGCGCCTCTTCGAGCACGCTGGCGCTCGGCCGGCTCCGCTCCGGCCCGCGCGTGAACGGCACCACGCAGTAGGCGCAGGTCTTGTCGCAGCCCTCGATGATGGTGATGTAGGCGCGGTGCGGATTGTCGCGCCGCGCGAGCGGCGTCTCGAAGGTTTCCTCCGTGTCGAGGCCCAGCCCGGTCACGCGCCGCGCGCCGCCCTCCAGTTGCGACAGCAGTTCCGGCAGCCGGTTGTAGCTCGCCGAGCCGCACACCAGGTTCACGTGCGGGGCGCGCTCGAAGATCCGCTCCCCTTCCTGCTGGGCCACGCATCCCAGCACTCCGAAGAGCCGGCCGTTGCCGTTTTTGAACTGCCGCAGCCGGCTGTAGACTTTTTGCTCGGCCTTGTCGCGGATGCTGCACGTGTTGTAGAGAACCAGGTCGGCCGCCTCCGGGGTGTCCACCTGCGAGTAGCCGCGCGCCAGCAGCGTGCCGGTCACCTTCTCGGAATCGTGCACGTTCATCTGGCAGCCGAACGTCTCGATGTAGAACCTCTTCATGGCGGGTGGCTTTCTTCCATTATAGGCGGGCCGCGAGAGATCCCGCCGCCGCCCCGCCCGCGCCGGAACGCGCCGGGCCTAGCGCGGAACGCTCCCCCGTTTCCACTCGGCGATCCGCGACAGGTGGTACTGGAAGTAGAGCACGCTGAAAAAGAAAGTCATCACGCCGCTCAAGCGCAGTCCGAACGGTTCCGGTCCGTTGAAGTGCCTCACCAGCGAGGCCCGCATCGAGAACACCGCCACGATCGCCAGCGCGGCCGCCGCCAGACCGATCAGCATGCCGAGCAGCGGCGCCACGATCATGTCGCCCATCGCCACGCCCGCCAACGCCACCCCGATCTGGAGCAGCGATCCCAACACGGCCAGCACGATGAACATCCTGGCCTTGCTGGTTGGATCGATGCGCCTCACGTACCCCGCCTGGATGCAGAACCAGATGAAGCCGAAAAGTCCGCCCGTGAACATCGCCAGCACGAGCACCAGCGCCCAGTGCATCGCCGGCGGCATGGGATAAGCGGACCCGGGAGCGCCCGGCTGCGCCGCCGCATAGGCCGGCAGCGGCGCCGCGAATGGCTGCTGTGGCGGGAATGGCTGCGGGGGCGTGGAGTAGCCCGGTGCGGGGTACGTCGGCGGCGCAAAGCTGGGCGGCGCGGAAACCGGAGGCGCGGACTGCCACGCGGGCGGCGGCGCGGTGGGCGCCGGTGGAACCGGCGGCGCCGCGCCCGCAACCTGGTACTTGCTCACCGGCGTGCCGCAGCGCGCGCAAAAACGGTTCCCGTCCGGTACCGGACTGCCGCATTCTCCGCAGAACATGAACTCGCTCCCATGAGCGCAGCGGGCGCCCTCCGCGCCGCCAGAGGATCGGGAACACCGGTGTGTCTCATGGCGCGCGCGGGCTCCGTATTGCGCGTGATTCTCAACACGGTCGAAACGTCAATCATACAGCCCCTCTCTCAAAGCTTCAATAGCTCGCGCCCGCGGCCATCCGGCGTTTGACAGCCGGATAAGGCGGTGGTAGCTTTTCCCCCATGAGATCACTTCGCTGGCAGTTTCTGCTCTGGGCCCTCGGCGCCGCCGCCCTCTCCGCGCAAACCGCCTCCATTCAGGGGGTCGTTAAGGACCAGTCCGAAGGCGCCATCGTCGGCGCCCAGGTTGTCGTGACCAATCTCGATACCGGCTTGCGCCGTGAAACCACCACCAACGAGGCCGGACTCTACACCGTTCCGTCCCTGCCCGTCGGCTGGTACCGGCTCTCGGCCGGCTCGCCGGGCTTCGCCGCGTCCGAAGTACCCAGGCTGAAACTCGACGTGAACCAGACCGCGCGCATCGACTTCCTGCTCAAGCCGGGCACGGTCACCGAGAGCATCAGCGTGAGCGCGGCGGCCGCGCTGCTCGATTCGGAAACCTCCACCGTCGGCCAGGTGATCGACAACAAGCGCATCGTCGAAATGCCGCTCAACGGGCGCAACTATCTCGAACTGGCGCGCCTGGCGGCGGGCACCACGGCGGCGCGCGGCTCGCGCCCGGAAAGCGAAGGCGTCTTCTCCGCCGGCGGCCAGCACGGCTACCAGGTGCAGGTCAACGTCGATGGGGTCGACAACTC
>CAKZVG010000285.1 GCA_937921835.1 uncultured Bryobacteraceae bacterium
GTCTTGAGCCGGGGCGTGTAGTAACAGATGGTGTAGTCGCCCGCGCCGGCCACGAAGCGCGTGAACGGCAGCGTGGCGTTGTGTCTGGCGGTGGGCATGTGCTCGTTGCCGCGGATGCCCTCCTGGGTGAGCAGGTTCGGATAGGTGCGGCTGAAGCCGGTGGGCCGGTAGGCGTCATGAATGTCGATGACGAGCTGGTGCGCGGCGGCCTTGCGCACCGCCTCGTGCAGCCAGCGGGTCCACTCCTGGGGGCCTACCTGCACGAAGCCGAACTTGACCCCGCTCACGCCCCAGCGCCGGTACAGCGGCAGGATTTCGTCGAGCTGCCGTTCAAGTGCGCGCCGGTTGACGTAGAGGATCACGCCGACGCCACGCTCGCGCGCATAGCGGATCACTTCCTGAAGATCCAGCCCGCCGTGATCCGGGATGCCGGCGACGCGCTTGGGATCGGGCGCCACCCGCGAGGCGTCGGCCGCGTCGTCGTACTCGTGCCCGTACCAGCCGGCGTCGTACTCGACGTATTGCAGGTTGTGCTTCACCGCGAAATCGACGCATTCCTTGCCGCCGCGGGTCGAAAGCGTGACTTCGCGGATCGCCTTGCCCGGCTTGATCCACGACGCATCCGCGATGGCCTGGGGCGGATTCAGGTTCAGCACCAGGTAATTGCGCTCGAGCAGATCGCCGGGCCGCTCGCCCACCACGAACACGCGCCAGGGAGTCTGGAAGCCCGCTTTGCCGGAGGCCGGACCGTCGAGCGCCGCCCCCAGCCCGCCCTGGCGCGGCGAGAGCAGCATGCGCGGATAGTCCGTCAGCGCGGCTTCGGTCAGCGAGGCGAAGAGGCCGCTTGCGTACTCGAGCGTGAGCGGACGCTCGCACTTGGACTGGATCGCTTCCACTGGTACGCGCGCGTACTCGCCCTCAGTGCCGTACTCCTCCCAGCCCAGCGTGCCGGGCGGGAAGCGGAATGCGGTGGCTTCGGCCACGATCTCGCAGTCCTTCAAGCAGGTGTAGCGCAGCGCGGCGCCTTCGTCATAGGCGCGCACATCGAGCCGCAGCGGATGCCGCGGGTGATCGAGCACCATCGACGCCGCGTTGTAGCGGTCGGGAATGACGCTGCGCTCGCCGTAGGGCGGCCGCCACTCGCCCCGGTGGCGCCCGGCCGAGCGGCGCCCCAAATGATAGCCGCATTCCGGCTCGCCCGCGAACTGGAGACCCAGCCGCGACTCCGTCACCACCGCGCGGCCTTTGTAACCGATCTGATAATACGCACAACCCCCGCGCACTTCCACGCGCACGGAGACCGCGCCATCCGGGGAGCGCGTCTCGACGGGCGCGCCCGCCGCCCCAAGCGCCAGCGCCACCATGGCGAAGGCCTTCATGGCCGGTACCGGCTCACCAGGAGCCGCCGCTCTCCGCCCGCAGCGGCCGCCAGTTCGTAGCCCCGGATCAGTTCGCTGCCCAGGCGGATCTCCACCCGTTTCGCATCCGGATCCTCCAGCCGGTAGAGAGTATTCTCATCCACGGTGAACCACTCGGGCCATTCGTTCAGGCGGACGTAGTTGGCGCGGTAGCCGAACAGGCGCCGGTGGCGCGCGGAGTCGAAACAGAGCGATCCTTTCCAGGCGCGCGGCGAACGCAGCGTAAGATACAGACTCCCGCCGCGGCGCGCGGCGCCAAGTTCGACGCCCGGCTCCCAGGGATTCAAGTGACAGCCCTGGGTTTTCATGAGCGCGTAGAGCAGCAGGGTGCGGTTGAAATTGCCGTCGCCGTACCAGCGCTCGACGGTTCCGTCCTCCCGCTGATAGGCGGTAAGCACCTTCATCTCGGATTCGATCCAGCCGAGAGCCTCGGGCGCCGGTTCGCGGTTCACCAGGTAGATGGCGCTTTCGATCGAGTCCGCGTAGCCGTCCATGCCGCCGTTTTCCCAGTCCCAGTTGCGGTACTTGGGCAGGTTGCGCAGCACTTTGCGCACGGCGTCGCGGTACTTCACCTCTCCGGTAAGCTGATAAAAGGTGTAGATCGCGCCGTAGACGTAGCCCCAGTTGTCGGAAAGCTTCCCGTCCTTCGGCTTGAGGGTGGCGTTCTCGACCACGTTGAACAGCATCCCATCCGGGTTGGCGGATTCGAGGACGCGGTCGAGCATGCGGCGCACCGCCGGCTCGTAGCGGGCGGCTCCCGGGAGCCCGCGCTCGCGCTCGACGGCGTAGAGAAGCGTCAGGCCCACGATCATCTCATTGCCGTGGTCGCGCAGGCGGGTGTAGCCGGTATCGGTCTTCTTGTCGAAGTCCCAGCGGTAGCCCGGCAGCCAGTGGTTGGCGGGAAGGATTTCCTCCACGTAGGCGTCCGCAATCTGCCCGGCCCATCTCAGCAGGGCGGCGTCGCCCGTCATCGGGATCAGGCGGGCGAGCGTCTGAAGCACATCGCCGTTCAACTCGGCGCCGGTGTCGGGCAGGTTGCCGAAACGCGTCTTGACCGGGGCGCGGCGGCGGAAGTCCTCCATCATGTCCAGCATGCGCCAGTACCAGGGCGTGCGCCCGAGCAGTTCGGTGACCGCGATCAGCCCGTCCTTGGCGTATTCGCCCGCGCCGAAGAAACTGGGGGGCCCAAGCTCGCGGCTGAGGAAGTCGAAGTTCCCCGGGATTGCTCCGCCGCCAACGTTGGTGTAGCGGATTTCGTTGCGCAGCATCTCCAGCATGCGCCCGCCGTAGAGCGGCCGGTCCGTGAGATAGGAGGTGAGGATGAGGAACGGATAATTGTCCGCCCCGGAATTGTGGGGCGTATAGACCGGCGTGGGCTGGCCGCGTTGGACCCCGGGCAGGCGGTCCGGCAGCAGCAGGGTCTCCTTGTCGGCGTATGGCAGCCAGCCGTGCAGCATGCGGCGGGCGCGGTGGAACATCTCCTCGGAGCGCTGGCCGTTGGCGCGCGCCTCGGCCCAGGCATCCGGCGCCTGCCCGAGGGCGGCCGCGGCCGTGACCAGGGACAGAAATGCGCCGGCGAGCCGCGGCGCCCATTCAGCCAGCCATCCGCCGCGCGGGCGGCGGGTGGTGCGCGGGAACCTTGTAAGGGACGGGTTGAGTGAGTGCATGGCGTTCCCCGAAAATGTGAGTATATGCTTCGGATCGCAGCCGCCGCTTGCCTGGCGGCGCTCGCCGCGGCGGCCGCCTCCGTGGCCGGCGCTAAGACGCCGCGCGCCGGGATCGTCTCCGTGAACCGGATCTGGGACCGCGCGCCGCACAACGCCTTCACTGGTTTGGTGCGATTCAAGGAACGCTGGTATTGCGCCTTCCGGGAGGGCCGCGACCACGTTTCGCCCGACGGTTCGCTGCGCGTCATCACCTCGGTGGACGGCGAAACCTGGCGTCCCGTGGCGTTGCTGTTCGACCCGGCGGTGGACTTGCGCGACCCCAAGCTTTCGATCACGCCGGACGGCCGCCTGCTCCTGCTCGCGGGCGCCGCCTACCCGCCGGGATCCCCGCACCGCCACCAGAGCGTCGCGTGGCTGTCGGCGGACGGGCGCGACTGGGGCCAGATGATGAAGATCGGCCATCCGGACTACTGGCTCTGGCGGCTGACCTGGCATCGCGGCATCGCCTACGGCTTCGCCTATGAGACCACCGGGCGGCAACTGCTCCAGCTCTATGCCGGCGCCTCGCCGGCGGC
>CAKZVG010000286.1 GCA_937921835.1 uncultured Bryobacteraceae bacterium
CGGGCGACGCCACGGCGCTGGCCGACGTGCTGCGTTTCCTGGCCGGAATGGTCCAGTTGAACCGGGAGCGCGACGCGCAGGCGGCGGAAATCGCCGCCATCCTGGACAAGGCGCAAATCACCGCCGGCGGGCAGGTTGTCACGGTCGAGCTGTCGATTCCGGAAGCGGACCTGGAGCGGTGGATCAGCCAGTCCCAGAAGGGATCCGGGCGCAAGCCGGCAACGCGCCGGAAGGAAGCCAGCCTCTGACGCCGACGGCCTCAACCGCGATCCTCCTGCTTGCGGCGGCGGTTTCCGCCCCGGCCCAGCAGCCGCAGATGGTCTGGGAGGGGGAAGTCGACGGCGCGGTGATTCTGTATGTGCGGGGCCGGCGGGTGGACCTCCAGGTGAAGAGCGGCCTGCCCGTGCAGCGGCAGAATTACCGTTTCGCGATTCCGCTTCCCGACAGCCGCCAGGACGTTCAGCTTCAGGTCAACCAGGGCCGCGGGCACGTCCGCATTGCCGAGCAGCCGCGGCTGGACAATAACTACACGCTGGCGGTGCGGATCGACGACCACCAGGCCGGCAGCTCGCGCTACGCGCTCTCGTTCTACTGGAGCGCGGAGGGGTACTCCGGATCGCTGCCCCCCACTCGCATCCCACCGCCGCCGGGCCGGGGCGCCGAGCGCGTCATCTGGAGCGGCAGGGTGGATGGCGAAGTGCTGGTCGAGTGCGGGAGCGAGACCTGCGCCTCCCAGGTAGTGAGCGGGATGCCGGTGCTGCGCGAGAGCTTCCGGTTTTCGCGACCCATGCCGGAGCGCGAAGCGGTGGTGACGCTCGGCGAAACCGAGGGGCGCGGCGAGATCCGGCTGCTCGAGCAACCCGGCGCGGCCAACGGCTATCGCGCGCGAGTGCGCATTCGCGACCCGCAGGGAGGCGCCGGCGACTACGCCTTCAGCCTGCTCTGGGAGCGGCCACCGCGGACGGGCTCCGAGCGTCTGTTCTCACAGCGCGGGCTGGTATGGTCCGGGCGCGTGGACGGCCGGGTGCGGATCACGGTTGAGCGCAGGCAGGCGGTGTCCGAGGTGCTCTCGGGCGCTCCGGTCGAGGGGGAGCAGGCCGCGTTCGAGCGGGAGCTTCCGGCCCGCCAGGGACTGAACCCCACCCTCAAGCGCCTGCGCGGCCGGGGACGGGTGGAAATCGTCGAGTTCCCGTCACCGCGCAACGGCTACCGGCTGGTCTTCGAGATCGACGACCGGCAAGGCGGCTCGGACCAGTACCAGGTGGAAGTGGGCTGGTAGCGGGTGCAGGTCCTGCCCGGTAGCGGCTGGCGGCGCGCAAAGCTTGCGTGGGGTCTCCGCGCAAACCTCCTGATTTCCGGCCGGCTCTCCGCGGCAAGCCGCGTGCAATACTGGAATGAGGAGGCCGCTCGGAACGGCCTGGGAGGTTCCCATGAAGGGCGTCATAACGATGGTTGCCGCCCTGAGCGTCGCGGCCGGCGCCTGGGCGGCGGAAGAACAGAGGTCCCCCTTCGCGTCCAATCCGGTCGTCGAAGTGAAGGGGAAGGTGGCGCGGGTGCAGGTCTCGCCCGGCGAGGGGACGCCGTTCTTCGAACTCGAAGAGCAGGGCAAGACCACCAAGGTGTACCTGGGATCCATGCGCTACCTGATGCAGAATAACTTTAATCCCAAGGCGGGATCGGCGGCGTCGGTCAAAGGGTATCAGACCGCGGAGGGGATTGTGGCGATTCAAGTGGATGTCGAAGGCGGGGGCAGTCTGAAATTGCGCGACGCCTTGGGATGGCCGCTGTGGGCGGGGCGGCAGGGACAGGGGCAAGGAAAAGGATGGGGTGGCGGCAAGGGAAAGGGAGGACGGCGGTGATCCCGCGCGCGATCCTGGCGGCGCTGCTGGTGATTCCGGGCGGTTTTGCCGAGCAGCTCAACGAAGCGCAGCAGGCGCGCGCCAAGGCCCTGCACCGGATTCTGATCGCGCCCTGCTGCTGGAACGAGCCCATCGCCACTCACGGCAGCCAGATCTCGCTCGACATGCGGGCGGAGGTCAACCGCCTGGTGGCGCAGGGAAAGAGCGACCGCGAGATCATCGACATGTACAAAGACCGCTACGGCATGCGGATCCTGATCGAGCCCGAAGGCGGGCGCTCCCTCTGGATGCACGTCGTGCCGCCGGTGGCCGTCCTGCTCGGCCTGCTGTGGGTGGTGTGGGTGATCCGGCGTCTGTTGAAACCGCGGCCCGCGCCGGATCCGGCGAATCCATAGAGCGGGACGCGGCCGGCGAGGCGCTTGCGGGGCGCCGGCGGGGCGGGCTTGAAGCCCGTGCCGCTTGAGCCTCCCATTTGATAAGCTCAACCGCATGAGACTCGCTTTGCTTCTCCTGCTTTCGCCGTTGCTGTTCGCTCAGGGCACGGCGACCATTTTCGGAACCGTCACCGACGCCTCGGGCAGCATCGTGCCGGGCGCGAAGGTAACCATCGCCCAGGCTGGCACGGGCCAGACGCGCGTGACGGTTTCCAACGAGCGCGGCGAATACACCGCCCCGCAGCTTCCCATTGGCGTCTATACGGTTACCGCCGAACGCGCCGGGTTCAAGCGCTTTGTGCAGCGGGACGTCCGGCTGCAAGTGGACGAGAACCGGCAAATCCCGATCCTGCTCGAAATCGGCGAG